>UQUD01000063.1 GCA_900544225.1 uncultured Collinsella sp. | reverse complement strand
TCCCCCTTTTTTGCGTTTGGTCGATATGGGCTAAACGCCTCTATGGCTTAATAGCCTTTTCTATTTGAAGAAAACAAAATGAATGACCAGCACGATTGCCACGATGGCAATGATCAAGAGTGCCATTTGGAGACGGTGCTGTTTGCGTCGTCTGTTTGACGATGTAAATATCGATTTCCCCTGCTTAGGCGTCTCAAGATAGCGGGCGGAATGCGTTAGAGTTTGCTTGGGACGGGGCCCTCTACGATGTTGCTTGGTTGGTGTTTGTGTCTGCTCCTGGCTGCATACGCTGTTTTTGGATAAGGGGGCATCTTTGAGATACACCGGATCGCTCGAGGCGACACCCATGTGTCTGCGCGCTGATTGAGATTCTTCAAGAGTTTGATATCGATTACGAGTTACATACTCAGGCTCTGCATCGTTAATGGGCTCTTGGGAAATATGGGGACGATGGTAGCGTCTGGGCTGTGAATAGGCAGAACTATCGTTCTGCAGCGGCTCATACGAATTGTCGGAGGTCTGATCGTCCATGATGCCCTTAGGTTGTCATTAACAACGTGTATGCGCTCATTGTAAGCCCCTCGCTTCGTTTTGACAGGTGCGTATATGGTATTCAAGACATGGTTCAAAGAACCTTTACCTCACTAGAACCTTAGTCAAACAGACTTAGATATGCTTATAGAAAGAGACTTAAAAAACTTTATAGTAAAATGTATATATACGTAATCGTTGGGCATATATTAGAGCGTCAAACGAAGTCCCTGCCACCTGGAAGATGGCTCGGCAGTCCCTAGAAGGAGTGGTAGTCATGGCAAGCATGGTTCCTTATCGTTCGGTTTTTGGTGTTCGTCCCTCTGCTAGCTCGTTGTTTGATCTCTTTGATGATATGACTGATCTGGCAAATAACTCGATTGCCTCCAAGGCTTTTCCTGTCGATGTTGAGGACAAGGGCGACGGGTACGAGGTCAAGGCCTATTTAACCGGCGTCGCAAAGGATGACATCGATGTTGAGCTTAATGAGGGTCGTCTTTCCATTAGCGTGAATGTCGAGGAGAGCGAAGAGAACGAGGGCAAGAACTTCCTGCAGAAGGAGTTTAGCTCGTACAGCGCGACGCGCGGTGTGTACCTGAAGGATGCCTCGAGCGAAGGCCTTTCTGCAAAGTACGCTGACGGCATCCTTACTGTTACGGTTCCTAAGATTGTCGAGAAGAAGAACGTTACGAAGATTTCCATCGACTAGCGCTATCGGCTATTAACATCGGTGCCTACGTTAAAGGGGCTGGGAAGTGATTCCCGGCCCCTTTTTCTGTTTAAGACGATCTACTGAATGGTCATGGGCCGATATTGCCCTGCGGGACGTATCGTGAGTTTATGCAGTCCCTCAACGCGGGTGGCGGTGCTGCCAAGCTCGTTGTCGAGTGTTGCCCCAAGTGAGTTTGCATAGCTTTTGACGGTAAGGCTTGGGCGATTGTTGTCTTGGCTAATGTGCATCGCGATAAGCTGCTCGGTGTGATCGGTTACCAGCGCACGTGCGGCTTCGGCGGCCTGATCGTTGGAGAGATGCCCTTTTGCAGACAGGATGCGTTCCTGAAGAAAGCGAGGATAGTCTCCTTGACGTAGCATGGCCACGTCGTGGTTGCTTTCGAGTGCGAGAATGCGACAGTCCTTGAGCGTATCGATGGCATGCTTCGACAACGCGCCGGTGTCGGTTGCAAAGCCAATCGAATCACCCTGAGCGTCAAACCGGTAGCCGACGGGATTGACGACGTCGTGGGATGTCGAATACGTCTGAATGCAGACTCCGGCAATAGAGAGGGTGTCGCCTGGGTCGAATTCCTCAACAGGCAGATGTGCGAGGCTTTCTTTTGATGTGAGCGTGCCTCTGCTGGAAAAGACCGGGCCATTCCAATGCTTACACCACACCTCAAGGCCCTTAATATGGTCGCCGTGCTCATGGGTGACCACAAGGGCGGATACGTCGTCTGCCGAAAGGCCGAGCTCTGCCATGCGCTTGAGTGTCTCACGGCGGGACAGTCCGTCATCGACCATAATGAGCCCCTGCGGGCCCTCGATGAGCGCGCAGTTGCCTTTAGAGCCACTGCCGAGGATATGAAGGTGCAGACGAGGCATAAGATTCCAAAGGATACAATGGGTGCGGACGAATAGAGGAGGAAGCGAATGCCAACGGTATCACAGCATTACGGACACCATGCCGCGCCTGTGGCAGTCGATGGGACACGGACGAGGCAGCAGGCTGCTCCTGTGGTACTCATGGTATCAGGCGGTGCGGACTCGACGGCGCTGCTTCTTATGGCGTGCACATCAAAGCTGGATATCCAAGATGGGCGCGGCGTTGCCCCCATTGCTCGCGAGCGCCTTCATGTGCTGCATGTAAACCATCATCTACGAGGCAAGGCGTCCGATGGCGACGAGGCCTTTGTGCGTGAGCTCTGCGCGCAATATGGTTTACCGCTGTGTGTGGAGCACGCTTATTTTGATGGGGAGTCGGGAAATATCGAGGCGGCGGCGCGCGAGGTGCGCTATGCCGCGGCGCGAAGGTATGTACGCGAGCTGTGCGCCAAGACGGGGACGCCGAGAACGGCGGCGCGTATCTGTACTGCCCATACCTCTTCGGACCGCGCGGAAACATTTTTGATGAACGCCATTAAGGGGTCGGGCCCAGCTGGGCTTTCGAGCATTCCCCGTCGAAGGAATATTGTGGTGCGCCCCTTGCTCGACCTAACTCATGGCGAGCTTGTGGGCTATCTGCAGGTACATGGTCAGCCATGGCGTGAAGACGAGAGCAACGAGGATGTCTCGTATCTGCGAAACTATGTGCGCCATCGGGTGATGCCAGTGGTGGCGCAGCGTAATGCGAGTGTGTGCAAGACGATTGGCGCCGCCTGCGAGATCCTTGGTGACGAAGATGCGTTTCTATCCCAGCTGTCGGCACAGGCGTTTCGAAGCTGCCTGCGCAAAGAGGTGGCGGGCGCGCTGGTGCTCGATGCCAGGCGCCTTGCTGCGGCCGAGGTGGTGATTGCGCGGCGCATCGTGCGACTGGCGATTAAACGCATCGATCCGGACGCTCGTCCAGAGATGCGACATGTGGAGCGAGTCCTTTCCTGCGTTGCTGAGGGCGCAGGCTCGGTCACGCTTCCGGCGGGGATTGACGCACGCGTCGAATTTGGCATGCTGGCGTTTAAGGCGCCGGTGGCTCGCGAGGGCCTGGTCGCGGACTGGGTTACCGTACCCGGCCGTTTGCCGTTGGGCGGGGGACGCATGTTGGTCGCAGAGTCGATGGCCGTTGAGCCGGGATGTGATATCGTGCGCCGCGCTCGTGAGCTTGCGGCTGCCGGGGAAGTGACGGCTTTGGTGGACGCGGCTGCTCTGGGTTTTGCCGACAGCGATAGTGAGCGGATCCTGGCGGGCTCACGTGGCGAGATCCCTGTCGAGGCGCGATTGGCGCGCCTGTGGGTGGACGGTCCCGCACCGGGAGATGTGATGTGCCCGTTAGGAATGAGTGGCCGAAGCAAGAAGGTATCCGACTTGCTAGGAGAGGCTCGCATTCCCGTTTCCGAGCGCGCCGGCGTGCCCATGGTGAGGACGGCGCCGGGAGGTGCCGTGGTGTGGGTCGCCGGAGTTCGCGCGGACGAACGCTTTAAGTGCACGGCGGCGACGCGTGTGGCCTATCTGCTTCGCGTGGTTGATGCGGATTAGCCCCTCGCACCAGCTTTTCTGTGCGGCGTTGACGGTATTCCCGCGCTGATGATGCGCGGGCTGGAAAATATACCCCGTGCGCTGCTAGAATATGAAGTTCGCGTCCATACGGCGGTGTGTGGGCGATTAAGCACAAGAAAGGGTTGTCATGGCTTCTCAACATCCGGATATCGAGAAGGTTCTGTTTACGCAGGAGGATATCGACGGTATCGTTTCTCGCCTGGGCGAGGAGATTACGCGCGACTACGCTGGTAAGGATCTGGTGCTGATCGCGGTTCTGCGCGGCGCCGTTGTCTTTATGGGCGACCTGATGCGCAAGATTGAGCTGCCGACCAACATCGATTTCATGGCTGTTTCGAGCTATGGCGACGGTGTGAAGTCTTCGGGCATCGTGCGTATCATTAAGGACCTGGATATCGACATCCGTGGTCGCGACGTGCTGATCGTCGAGGACATTCTGGACTCGGGCCTGACCCTCAAGTACCTGATGAAGAACCTCGAGAGCCGCAAGCCTGCCTCGCTGGAGGTCGCTGCCTTCCTGTGGAAGGACGTTGAGGACCGTACCTCGGCCATCACGCCCAAGTATGTTGGAACCCATTGCCCCGATGCCTTTGTGGTGGGCTACGGCCTCGACTATGCCGAGCGCTATCGCAACCTTCCGTATCTGGGCATTTTGAAACCGGAGGTTTATTCGTAAGATGCCCGACGACCGTAACGACAACAATTCCCAGACTCCCCGGGACCCAAAGATTCCGGGGATGCCCGGAGGCAAGAAGCCCACGCGTACGGGCTGGCTGTATTTTCTTTTAGCTTGCGCGCTTCTGGGCTATGCCTTCTTTAATATGGGCTCCGGTTTTGCCAGCTCCAGCAATACCGTTAAGCTCGCGACGAGCGAGATGGTCAGCGCCATTAAGCAGGATCGCGTCGAAGATTTGACCTATACGGTTCAAGACGGAAGCGTGGCGGGTCATTACTGGAAGACAAAAAAGGACAAGGGCGATACGAGCGAGCTCAAGAGCTTTTCCTCGACCTATGTCGGCTCCGATTCGCTTGCCGAGCTTATGGCAGAGCACCCCGACACCAAGTATATCGTCAACACCAACGACCCCGATTTTTGGGGCGACCTGGCAATGAGCGTGCTGCCGACGATTGCCCTGATCGCCATCATGTTCTACTTTATGCGCCAGATGATGGGCGCCAATAATAGGAACATGCAGTTTGGCAAGACTAATGCCAAGACCAACGAGGCCACGCGCCCCAAGGTCAAGTTCGAGGATGTTGCCGGCGTGGACGAGGCCGTCGAGGAGCTCGAGGAGATTCGCGACTTCCTGAGCGATCCGGACCGCTATCGCAAGCTGGGCGCCAAGATTCCGCGCGGCGTTTTGCTGGTTGGCCCTCCGGGTACCGGTAAGACGCTGTTGGCCAAGGCCGTTGCCGGCGAGGCGGGCGTGCCGTTCTTTAGCATCTCGGGCTCTGACTTTGTCGAGATGTTCGTGGGCGTCGGCGCCAGCCGCGTGCGCGACCTCTTTAAGGAGGCCAAGTCTCAGGCTCCGTCGATTATCTTTATTGACGAGATCGATGCCGTGGGACGTCAGCGCGGAGCCGGTCTGGGCGGCGGCCACGACGAGCGCGAGCAGACGCTCAACCAGCTGCTGGTCGAGATGGACGGTTTTGAAGAAAGCGAATCGGTCATCCTGATCGCCGCAACCAACCGCCCCGATATTCTGGATCCGGCATTGCTGCGCCCCGGTCGTTTTGACCGCCAGGTCACGGTCGACCGTCCGGACGTAAAGGGCCGCGAGCAGATCTTGCGCGTGCATGCCGAGAATAAGCCGATGGACGAGGACGTTAAGTTTGAGAAACTCGCCCAGATGACCGTTGGCTTTACCGGTGCCGATCTGGCAAACCTGCTCAACGAGTCTGCGCTGCTGGCCGCTCGCCGTCATCGTTCTGTCATCTCGATGGACGAGGTCGAGGAGTCGATGGAGCGCGTGATTGCCGGCCCGCAACGCAAGGGTCGTGTGATGACCGAAGCCGAGCGCACCACGATTGCTTACCACGAGAGCGGCCATGCCCTGGTGGGTCACATCTTGGAGCACTCCGACCCGGTTCATAAGATTTCGATTGTCAGCCGTGGCCAGGCTCTGGGCTACACATTGCAGCTTCCGCAGGAGGATCACTTCCTCAAGACCAAGAACGAGATGCTCGACGAGCTTGCCGTGTTCTTGGGCGGCCGCGTTGCCGAGGAGCTCATGTGCGACGACATCACGTCGGGCGCGAGCAACGACCTGGAGCGCGCGACCAAGATGGCGCGCGAGATGGTTACGCGTCTGGGTATGAGCGAGGAGCTGGGCACGCAAGTGTTTGGCGAGGCGCAGCATCAGGTGTTCCTTGGTCGCGATTACGCCGATCACCAGGATTACTCCGAGGAGACGGCGCGCCGCATCGATATTGAGGTTCAGCGCATCATGCGCGAAGCCCATCGCCGAGCGGTCGAGATTTTGGATGCCCGTCGCGATCAGCTCGATCTGATGGCGAAGGTGCTGCTTGAGCGCGAGACCGTCGAAGGCGACGCCGTGAGCGCCCTGCTCGACAACGAGTGGGATGCCTACCTTGAGCGCGAGGGCGATATCCTGGCGGCCAAGGAGGAGCGCAATGCCAAGGCGGCCGGCATGCCGACCAAAAAGCGCGCGCCTCGCATGAGCGAGGAGGAGCTGGCGGCTGATGCCGCGGCCTTTGCGCAGGCGGCCATGCAGGAGGATGCATCTGATGGCGGCGAGGACGCTGGCGAAAAAAACGCTGACGCCGACGCAGCCGGCGGCGAGTAGCCTTTGCCACGAGAGCCTCCGCGGGGAAACCTGCGGAGGCTTTTCCTTTTGGCCGATATAGGGCCGTCTGTTGATTGGGGACAGACTTAAATGAGCGTTTTCACGCATTTAAGTCTGTCCCCAATCAACATTGCTGCGGCACTTTGCTCGGCTAAAGCGTACAATAGCGCCTATGCGAAAGGGGAACAGATGATCAACGAAACTATGTATGCTCGCGGTGCGGAAAGCTCCATCATCCGTGAGATTTTTAGCTATGGCCTTGAGCGCAAGGTGCAGATCGGTGCGGAAAACGTATTCGATTTTTCGCTGGGCAATCCGAGCGTTCCGGCGCCGGCTGCCGTGGCTGAGTCGATTAAGAAGGCCCTGGAGCTGCCGAGTGATCAGTTGCACGGCTACACCCCCGCTCCGGGCCTGCCGCAATGTCGAGCAGCCGTCGCCGAATCGCTCAACCGCCGCTTTGGAACGAACTATGAGGGTAAGGACGTCTTTATGACGGTGGGTGCTGCGGCTTCGCTCACCTGTACGCTCAACGCCGTTACGAACCCGGGCGACGAGGTTATTGTTATCGCCCCGTACTTTCCGGAGTATCGCGTTTGGATTGAGAAGGCCGGCTGCACGTGTGTTGAGGCGCCTGCTGATGAAGACACGTTCCAGCTGAGCGTGGACAACGTGCTCAAGGCGATCACCGATAAGACGGCTGCCGTCATTATCGACTCGCCCAACAATCCGACCGGTGCCGTATATACATGCGACACGCTGACGCGACTGGCCAATGTTCTGCGCGAGGCCAACGCTCAGCGCGATTCCGAGAATCCGATTATGCTCATCTCGGATGAGCCGTACCGCGAGATCGTGTACGGTGCCGAGGTGCCTTGGGTGCCCTCGATCTACGAGCACACCATCGTGTGCTACTCGTATTCCAAGTCGCTGTCGCTGCCTGGTGAGCGCGTGGGTTGGATCTTGGTTCCCAACACCAATCCGCAGGCTGCCCGTCTGATGCCGGCTGTTGCGGGTGCTGCCCGTACGCTGGGCTTCGTGTGCGCGCCGGCGCTCTTTCAGCGCGTAATTATCGACTGCATCGATGAGCCGAGTGACGTTGAGGCCTATGCACGTAACCGCACCGCGCTTACCGACGCACTAGCGGAGTATGGCTACACCTATGTTGAGCCGGATGGCGCGTTCTACCTATGGGTGAAAGCGTTGGAGTCCGATGCGAATGCGTTTTGCGAGCGCGCAAAGAAATATGAGTTGCTTGCGGTTCCCTCGGACAGCTTTGGTATGCCGGGTTGGTTCCGCCTGGGCTATTGCGTGAGCTACGAAACGATTGTCAATTCGCTACCCGCTTGGAAACAGTTGGCGGACGAGTATCGTTAAAAGTAAAGCGCTCTGCCTACAATGTTTTACGTGAAACGGGGTTTGGTGTTAAGCCGGACCCCGTTGTCATGGACGTTGTGTCTTTGGGATGGAGTGGTTTTACGACTATCGAAGGCTATGCGTACAATGAATATAAGCGACGGCCGTGCCAGATAAGGAGACCTGATGCCCTACCTGCTTTCTTGTGACATTCATACCCATACGATGTTCTCTGCGCATGCATATTCGACCATTGAGGAGAATGTGTACTGGGCGGCAGAGCGTGGTCTGCAGGTGCTCGGATCTGCCGACCATTTGAGCTCTATGGTTACGGCTTGCCCCAATGACCTGCGCAGTTACCAGTTCTTTATCAACCAGGATATCTGGCCGCGCATTTGGAGCGGCGTGCTGGTGCTGCGTGGTGCCGAGGCCGATATCGTTTCGCTGGACGGAAGCCTGTTTGGCGAGGACACTCCTGTCACGCTCGATATTGCCGGCGATTCGTACAGCCGTCAGCATTCGCTGTTCGATTTGGTTACGCGTAATTTGGATTATTTGGTTGCGAGCGTGCATAATCCGCAGATTGCTGAAGGCGCGACGCTGGCCCAGACGACCGAGATGTATATCAATGCCCTGGAGCACCCCAAGGTGTTCATGCTGGGTCACACGGGGCGTTCGGGCGTGCCGTTCGATATCGACGAGGTGCTGTTGGCGGCTAAGGCCAAGCACAAGATTATCGAGATCAACAACCATAGTCTTGAACACGGTGTCGACACTGAGCATTGGGTCGTATGCCGCAAGATCGCCGAGCGCTGCGCCGAGCTGGGCGTGGGCATTGGCGTTTCGACCGATGCGCACATTGGCATGGCAATTGGTAAGCTCGATTACGCTCGCAAGATGCTCGACGAGATTCACTTCCCGTTGGATCTGATCGTGACGCGCGATCGCGAGACGCTGCTGCGCGAGATGGCGGCAGCCGGCGTGTGCGACCTGCGCAAGGGGATATAGCGGAATTTTTAAACCAAGCGAAGGGGGCGGCCCAGACGGGTCGCCCCCTTTCTTGTCCCAAAAATCTACTAAGGTTGGTTAGCGGCGTTCGAGGACCGCTACGGTTTCGGTGTGGTCGGTATGGGGGAACATGTCGACTGGCGTGATCTTGAGCAGGCGATAGCCTCCGTCGAGGAGCTGGTGCAGGTCGCGCTCTTGGGTCACGGGGTTGCAGCTGATATAGGTGATGCGGCGCGGCTTAAGTGCGCAGGCAGCTTCGAGGAACTCGGGCGTGGAGCCGGCGCGCGGCGGGTCGATGGAAAGAACGTCGACGCGTTCGTTGTTGTCGGCGGCATCCAGGATGTAGTCGGTGGCGTCGTCGGCCATAAACCAAGCGCTGCGGGTGAGGCCGTTGAGCTCGGCATTGCGACGTGCGTCGGCAATGCCCGCCGGGTTGCGCTCAACGCCGAGCAGCATAATGCCGATACCCTTGTTCTGGGCATCTTTAGCTGCGCACAGGCCGATAGTTCCGCTACCGCAATAGGCATCCATGAGTACGTCGCCCTGCTGCAGGTCCATGCCGTCAATCGCGAGCTGATAGAGCAGCTCGGTCTGCTGCGGGTTGGTCTGGTAGAACGCGGTGGGGGAGATATCGAACTCGCAGCCGAGCAGCTGGTCGCGCATGCACTCGGCGCCATATACAATGCGGGTTTCCTCGCCGAGGATAGCGTTGCCGGGACGTCCGTTGATGTTTTGGGCGACGGTGACGATGTGCGGATTGAGTGCGGCGACAGCCTCAAAGAACTCCTGCGCATGCGGTAAGTCACGCTGAGCGGTCACGAGCGTAACCATGACCTGGTCGGTACGCCAACCGCAGCGGACGACGGCATAGCGAAGCAAACCAAGATGCTTGTCCTCATTAAAGGCGGGAATATGCAACCGCTCAGCTTCGCGTGCGATGCCGTTGAGAATCTGACGGGCGCCCGGTGCCTCGACGGGGCATTCGGGTACGGCAACGATCTTGTGCGTGCCGCGCTCAAAGAAACCGCAACGGACGGCGCCCTCCTTACCGGGAGCAAAGGGAGTGGCAGCCTTATGACGAAAGCCACGCGGCGCAGGATATTTGCCCGGGTCGCCCAGGGTGACTCCCATACCGCGAATGGGGTCGACGCTAATACCCTCACGCTCGCAAAGAGCAGCAAAAAGCTCCTCCATAGCAGCCTGCTTGGCGGCGAGCTGCTTCTTATAAGGACGATTGAGCGCCGTACACCCACCGCAAGCTTTCATGATCGAACAGGGAGACTTGGGGTCCACAGCCTTACGCGCAGACGAAACCCGATCTTTATGCGAGCGCTTGGAGCGAGTCTGAGATGCCTTATCCTCGTTCCGACGAGAGCCGGGACGCTTGGCCTTAGCCGACTTGCTTTTTGCAGCTTTAGAAGACTTGGATTTCGTAGAAGATTTCTCCTCCTTCGACCCCTCAGCCGCCTCCACCAAAGCACGACGAGCCCTACGCTCCGCACGAGATTCTGCCATCGATAACCCCACTAATTTATAAATTTAAAGCTACAAGCATTGTACCGTGCCAGGCCAACAGACGATATGCAAGCGGTTTATTGGTGTCAGTGATAAGTCCAACGACGGTTGCCCGCCGCGCGAGGGGTGCGGGGGTTAAGTTTATCGCGAGTTCCGCACGA
>UQUD01000062.1 GCA_900544225.1 uncultured Collinsella sp. | reverse complement strand
CGAGCGGGGGCTCCTATCTTTTTAGTGCCCTCGGATTGGGTCATAGTGTCTGTCGGAAATGATCCGTTGGGGACGGAGGAAAACGGATCATTTTTATCCTGGTGCATTGGTGCAGGGGGCAGGTTTCCTTTGCACCAGTTTCTGTCGAGTCGGTGCTTCTTGCGGGTTGCCCGTATAATGGTTTGCGTATGAACCGCAACCAAGGAGTTCCAGTTTATGGACCAGAGCCTTTTTAAATTCGACCTGATCGCCGAGGATCCGACGACGCATGCGCGTGCCGGCGTGCTGCGCACCCCGCACGGCGACATCGAGACGCCGATCTTTATGCCCGTGGGCACCAAGGCAAACGTCAAGGGCATCCCCACCGAGACCGTCAAACAGCTCGGCGCCCAGATCGTGCTTGCCAACACCTATCATCTGTCCATGCGTCCCGGCGAGGACACTATCGCCGAGCTGGGCGGCCTGCACAAGTTTATGAACTGGCACGGTCCTATCCTCACCGACTCGGGCGGTTTCCAGGTGTTCAGCCACAACGACGCCGTCAAGCTCACCGACGAGGGCGTGCGCTTTATCGTCAACGATTACGACGGCCGCCACGTGTTCTGGACACCCGAGGACAACATGGAGATCGCCATGAAGCTCGGCTCCGACATCTGCATGCAGCTGGACCAGTGCCCGGGCTATCCCGCCACGCGCGCCTACGTTGAGCGCGCGGTGGAGCTGTCGAGCATGTGGGCCGAGCGCTGCTACAAGGCTCACACCCGCGATGACCAGGCGCTCTTTGGCATCGTCCAGGGCGGCATGCATTTGGATCTGCGCCTGCGCTCTCTGCGCCATCTGGAGGAGTGCGGTGACTTCCCCGGTTACGGCATCGGCGGCTACTCGGTGGGCGAGGACCACGAGACCATGTTCGAGACCCTGGCGCCGCTTGTGAGCGAGTACATGCCCAAGCACAAGCCGCGCTACCTGATGGGCGTCGGCAACCCGACGACGCTCGTGCGCGGCGTGGGCGTGGGCATCGATATGTTCGACTGCGTGCTGCCGACGCGCACCGGCCGCATGGGCACGGCATTCTCCAGTGAAGGTCGCCTTAACTTCCGCAACGCGCGTTTTGCGCACGACGACGGCCCCATCGACCCCACCTGCACCTGCCCGGTGTGCACGGGCGGCTACAGCCGCGCGCTCATCCGCCACATGGTCACGCAGAAGGAGATGCTCGGCGGTATTCTGCTGTCGATGCACAACATCTACTACCTGCTCAACCTTATGCAGCGTGCCCGCCAGGCCATTATCGAGGGCCGCTACGGTGCGTTCGTGAGCGACTGGATGAACAGCCCCGCGGCGGTGGATTACTAAGAGCGGCGCGGGCGCTTGCAGAGCGCGGGCAACGGCAAGGGGCGAGCGCCGGCCGGTCATCACGTTCGCTAACACCGTGTGCACGACCGCTGACCGATAGCTTGCAAGCACTTGATACATCGTGGGTACCATACCGAATAGTTGATGCTCGGGCGGGTGTTTGGCGCATGGCGTCGACCCCGCCCGTTTTTCTTTTTCTCGATAGGAGCACCCATGATTAAGAACGAGAATGTCGAGGGCGAGCCCGCCTACGACGAGACGTACCGCCGCGGCCCCGTGGTCATGCGCGGCCCCATGATTCCTAAGGACAACACCTACGCCAACCTGCTGGCGCCCGAAGATTCAACCGACTGGTTGCATGTCGATCCGTGGCGCGTCCTTCGTATTCAGGCAGAATTCGTCGATGGCTTTGGCGCGCTTGCCGAGCTCGGGCCCGCGGTGACCATCTTCGGCAGTGCCCGCACGCCCAAGACCGATCCGCTCTACAAGGCGGCGCGCACGGTCGGCCGCAAGATCGCGCAGCGCGGCGTGGCGGTTATCACCGGCGGCGGCCCCGGCATTATGGAGGCGGCCAACAGGGGGGCGGCGAGTGCCAACGGCAAGTCGGTCGGCTTGGGTATCGAGCTTCCGCACGAGCAGGGGCTCAACAAATACGTGAACCTGGGTATGGACTTCCGCTACTTCTTTGTGCGTAAGACCATGTTCGTTAAGTACAGCTCGGGTGCCATCGTGTTCCCCGGCGGTTTCGGCACGCTCGACGAGATGTTCGAGGTGCTCACGCTGGTGCAGACGCACAAGGTCAAGCGCATGCCGCTCGTACTGGTGGGCAGCGAGTACTGGCAAGGCCTGTTCGACTGGCTCAACGGCCCGGTGATGGATGCCGGCATGATTAGCCCGCTCGATCCAGACCTCGTCCACATCACCGACGACCTCAACGAGGCCGTCGACATCGCCCTGAGCGGGCTGATGTAGATCAATCGTGCCCACGCGACATGAATACGCATGGCAATCTGATGTTATTTAACATCAGATTGCCATTTATATTGGGTATACTGGTGTAAAAGACGAGGGCGAGGAGGTCGCAAATGTCTACAGCAACAGTTAAGCCTACGACGGTTCGAATCGAAGAGGGGCTCAAGGAGCAGGCGACTGAGTTCTTGGATTCGGTCGGCCTCAGCCTCAATTCCTATCTCAATCTTGCCGTTCGGCAGCTGGTAAATCAGCGAAAGATTCCTTTTGAGATTGTAGGAAGGGCGGAGGTGCCCAACGAGGCGACGAGGCGTGCCATGGTGATCGCCGAGGCTCATGAGTTGGGGATTTTGCCGGACGATAGCCTGTCATTCAATAACGCTGATGAGCTTATGTCATTCCTCGATGAGGAATAGCGATGTTCGAGATTAAAGTCGAGGCTCAATTTAAGGTGGACTACAAACGAACGATGCGCATGCATCCGCAGCTAAAAAGTGAGTTTAAAGCGGCGGTTGCAGAGCTTGTGGCCCATGGGTCACTTCCGGCGGAGTATGGCGCCCACGAGCTCTCAAACCCGGGCGGAAACTACAACGGCCACATCGATTTCCACCTATCCGATGGCTTGGTCGATGTGGTCGTTCTTTATCTTCCCCATAAGACTAACCCAGTGATTAGGCTGGTGAGAATGGGCACTCATCAGGAGCTGTTTCAGGGTCCGCTGGGCTGATCGCCGATTTCCAAGTTGCGGTGGAATAGGGATTGATTTGCGGCTGATAAGCCAAAAACAGTCCCTATTCCACCGCAACTGATGTGGGCGTCCCTAGTGAGTTGGCTGGTAGCGGGGGCAGTAGCTGATGGCGATGGCATCGACGCCTACATGGGTGGCGATGGTGCAGCCGATGGGGCCGGTGCCGGCGTCTACATAGTCTTGGCCTGCGAGTGCTTGGCTGACGAGCTCCTGCTCCTCGGCGGCGCCGGTCGTGAGTACGCGCACGCTTGAGCCTGGGTGCTTGTCCAAAAACGCGAGGCAATCTGCCATGGTGTTGGCGACGATGCGCTTGGCGCCGCGGCCCCTTTTGATGGCCTTGATCTCGCCCGATTTCCACTCCGGCGAAACGGCCAGGCGAATGTTGAGCATCTGCGTGAGCTGGCCGGCGAGCTTGGGCGCGCGGCCGTTCTTAACGAGGTTCTCGAGCGTGCGGGGAATCAGCAACAGGTGGGCGTCGGGCAGCGTCGCGCGGATCTGCGCCTCGGTCTCGTCCAGGCTGCGGCCGTCCTCGCGCATGGCCAGCGCGTACTCCACCAGCAGGCCCTCGGCACCCGAGCCGGTGCGCGAGTCGATGCAGCGCACGTCGAGTTCGTGCGTTTCGGCCGTCAGGCTGGCGTTGGCATAGCAGGCGGACCACTCGCTGCACAGTGAGATAAAGATGGCGCTATCATGGCCGTCGGCGAGCACGCGGTCAAAGAGTGCCTTGAACTCGCCGGCGCTCGGCTGCGAGGTGTGCGGCAGTTGCTCGGAGCCGGCCATGCGCGCGACGTACTCCTGGGCGGTAATCTGTACCTGGTCGAGCAGGTCCTCGCCCTCGATAATCACATGCAGTGGAATCACGTAAATGCCGAGCTCTTGAGCGCGGGCGGGGGAGATGTCCGACGTGGAGTCGGTTATGATGGCAAAAGACATAATTGCACCTTTCGTTGGGGCGCTTTCGCGCCGCCTTCTGAGAGCAAAGTGCGACAAGTATAGTGGAGTTGCTCTACATTGCTAGGTTCAATTGTTGAATAGTCAACAGTTTGAAGTGTCGGTGTGGAAATCATCAACTGGGGAAGAGGAGTGCCGATGGCGGCATTACAGCTATGCGAGCGGCCGGTTGTGCTGTTCGATTTTGACGGCACGGTGGCCGATACGGGCCGGGCGGTGATGACCTCGACGCGCAAGACGTTGGCCGCGCGCGGGTTTTCGGAGGCGCAGATGGGTGACCTGCGCCGCATGATCGGGCCGCCCCTGTGGAAGAGCTTTCACGACTTTTATGGCTTCTCGCGCGAGGAGTCGCTTGTGGTGGCCGACGAGTACCGTGCCTTTTTTGATGAACTGGGACCGGAGGAGTATCCCGTGTTTGACGGGATCCCCGAGCTGCTGGATGGGTTGGTCGCCCAAGGCAAGCGTATGGCCGTGGCGACGTCACGCATGGAGGCAAAGTGTATCGACATGGTGGGAGAGCTGGGACTTTCTCAGTTTGAGGCGGTGGTTGGCATGAATCCGCCGCAGGGGCGCGAGACCAAGGCCGATTCGGTCCGCGATGCCCTGGCAGAGCTCGGTGCGACGGCGGGCGATGCCGTGATGATCGGCGATCGCTTTAACGACGTCGAGGGCGCGCACGCGATGAGCGTGCCGTGCATTGGTATCTATTCGGGCGCGGCGGCGTCGGGCGAGCACGAGGCGGCGGGTGCCGATGCAGTGGTGCACTCGGTGGCCGAGCTTGCTAAACTTTTCGCTATCTAATAGACGTAATGTGAGGGGCGGGCGTACCCGTCACTCATTGGTGAGGAGGTCGTCCATGAATCAGGTGGAGCAGAGCGTTATCGAGTATGTCGACGAGGTCTGGGAAGATGTCGTCGCCGATATCGAACAACTGGTGAGCTATCCGTCCGTGGCCGTTGCTGCCAATGCAGAGCCCGGTGCGCCGTTTGGCCGACCGGTCCGTGATGCGCTCGATTGCGCGCTCGGCATTGCGCAAAAGCTCGGCTACCAGACGGGCGACGACGAGGGCTATGTGGGCATTGCCGATATCCCGGGTCGCGGCGACAAGCAGCTCGCGACCATCTGCCACGTGGACGTGGTGCCCGCCGGCCCCGGCTGGAACACCGATCCGTTCGCGATGGAGCGTCGCGAGGGCTGGCTGCTCGGCCGTGGCGTGATTGATGACAAGGGTCCGGCGGTGCTGTCGCTCTACGCCGGTGCCTACCTGCTCAAGCACGGCATTACCCCGCGCTATGCTTTCCGCGCGCTGCTGGGCTGCGATGAGGAAGTGGGCATGTCCGACGTTCACCATTATCTGGAGAACCACGCAGACCCCGACTTTTTGTTTACGCCCGATGCCGAGTTCCCGGTCTGCAATGCCGAGAAGGGCCAGTTTGGGGCGACGTTTGTGAGCCCCAAGATCGACGGCGGGCGCATTGTGTCCTGGAGCGGTGCCGAGGCGAGCAACGCCATTCCGTCGCAGTCCATCTGCGAGCTCGCGATTGCCGCTGATGAGCTGCCGGCGCCGGTCGAGAACGCCGACCGCTTGGAGATTACGGCGCTCGATAACGGGCACGCGCAGATTTTTGCCCATGGCATTGGCGGTCATGCCTCGATGCCCGAGGGAACGATTAACGCCGTCGGCCTGATCGTGGCGTATCTGCGCGAGGCCGAGGACGCGTTTGGTGCACGCGACGAACGCCTGCTGACGCCTGCCGAGCACGAGTTCGTCAAGTTCCTGGCCTTTGTGCATGCGGATGCCTATGGCCGCGGCCTGGGTATCGATGCGACGAGTCCGGCGTTTGGCCCGCTTACCTGCAACGCTGGCGTCATCCGCGTGGCGGATGGCCATATTGAGCAGGTCATCGACGTGCGCTTCCCCGACAGCACGAGTGCCGATACCATCCGCGAGCAGCTCGACCCGCTCGTGGGCCGTTTTGGCGTGACGTGTCAGCTGGGTCGCGCTAAGGTGCCGTTCTCGGTGTCTGCCGACGATCCGGCCGTGAAGGCGCTTATTGATACCTATAACGAGTTTACGGGCAAGCATGCTGAGCCCTTTGCTATGGGCGGCGGCACGTACGCGCGCAACTTTGCCCGCGCCGTATCGTTTGGCCCCGAGGAGACCGGCCTGGAGCTGCCCGCATGGGGCGGCCAGATGCACGGCCCCAACGAGTGCGCCAACGAGGAACAGCTTAAACAGGCGCTCAAGATTTATATCGTGGCGACCCTGCGCCTCAACGAACTTGAGCTGTAGGGCTTCCCCAGGCACCCGACCTTGCCCCTCAAACCGTCGCTTGCGTACCAAAGTACGCGGCGCTCCTCTTTCGGGGCAATCTCGGGCACCTGGGAAACCCCTATATCCTGCTTGGATACAAACTTGCATTACGAGCCCGGTGCTTCGGCCCGGGCTTTTTCTGTTGCGGTGGGGTAGTCATTGGGGACGTTCCTTTGGTGTAAAAGGTGCGCCATGTTCGGCGCTGGATTGTTATCCGTTTGTAAAGGCTGGGCAGAGCTTGCGGTAAGGGTCTATCAATAGCCCGTAAGAAACCGCAGATAAGGCGGTCGTCGCCCGATCGGGGCCGTATCTTTCCAAACAGCAAAGCGGGCGGGGTGCCCGCGAGTCGCATGTATGAAAGGAAGATCATGCTCGATCAGGCTTATTCTCGTCGTCAGTTCCTCGGCCTCGCTGGTGGTCTTGCCAGCATCGTCGGTCTCGGTCTCGTTGGTTGCGGCGGCTCCGGCGCATCCGACGCCGCCGACAAGGGTAGCGCCGCTGCTGCCGAGTCCGTCTCCGGCGAGGTGACCTACGACGGCGCCTCCTCGTTCCAGGCTCTCGTCGAGGCCGCTGCCGAGAAGTTCATGGATGCCAACCCGGACGTCTCCGTCTCCGGCTCGGGTAACGGTTCGGGCAAGGGCCTGACCGCTGTTGCCGCCGGCACCGTCACCATCGGCAACTCCGACGTCTTCGCCGAGACCAAGCTCGAGGCCGACCAGGTCAAGAACCTCGTCGACCACGAGGTTGCCGTCGTGGGCATGGGTCCCGTCGTCTCCAAGAACGTGACGGTCGACGACCTGTCCCTCGAGCAGCTCAAGGGCATCTTCTCTGGCCAGATCACCAACTGGAAGGAGGTCGGCGGCGACGACGCCACCATCGTCGTCCTCAACCGCAAGGCCGGCTCCGGCACCCGCGCCACCTTCGAGGCCGCCGTCTTTGGCGACGAGGCCGTCGACTTTAAGGGCGACGCCGAGCTCGACAAGTCCGGCGACGTCCAGACTCAGATGGGCAGCACCGATAACGCCATCTCCTACCTCGACTTCTCGCACTTCGATGACTCCAAGTTCAACGCCATCAAGGTCGAGGGCGTCGAGCCCAAGAGCAAGAATGTCACTGATGACTCCTTCAAGATCTGGGCTACCGAGCACATGTACTGCTCCAAGGACGCCGACGAGGCCACCAAGGCCTTCCTGGAGTTCATGCTTTCCGACGACGTCCAGGGCAAGCTCGTCGAGGAGCAGGGCTTCATCCCCGTCTCTGCCATGAAGGTCGTCAAGGACGCCAGCGGCAAGGTCTCTGCTAAATAAGTAATCGCCCCGGAAAGGTTTGCAATGGCAAAACAGCTGCCAAAGCGCGACCTTGAGAACGTGGGCCTGGGCGTCACGGGCGCGTGCGTAGCGCTCGTGACGCTTGTCGTTGCCGCGCTCATCTTTATGGTCGCCCAAAAGGGCCTCTCGGCTTTTGTCAAGGACGGCGTCTCGGTCGTCGAGTTTTTCACCGGCACCAAGTGGGACCTGGCCAACACAGCCGAAAACGGCCTGCCCTATACCGGCGCCCTGCCCCTGATCGTCACCTCGTTTGCGGTCATGGTGCTCTCCACGCTTATCGCGCTGCCCATCGCCATCGGCTCTGCCATCTTTGCGGTCGAGATTAGCCCTAAGTTTGGCTCTAAGATCTTTCAGCCGCTCATTGAGCTTTTGACCGGCATCCCCTCGGTCGTCTTTGGCCTGATCGGTTTTCACGTGGTCGTCGGTCTTATGAAGAGCGTTTTCCATGTGAGCACGGGCCTGGGCATCTTGCCCGGCGCCATCGTGCTGGCGGTCATGATTCTGCCGACGATGACCACGCTTTCGGTCGATGGCCTGCGCGCCGTGCCCGACGGCTACCGCCAGGGCTCGCTCGCGCTGGGCTACACCCGCTGGCAGACCATCTGGCACGTGGTGCTCAAGTCCGCCATGCCGTCGCTCATGACCGCGGTTATCTTGGGCATGACCCGCGCCTTTGGCGAGACGCTCGCCGTGCGCATGGTCATCGGCGGCATCGAGGCCATGCCGACGTCGCTGCTGTCGCCGGCTTCGACCATCACCACCACGCTCACCACGTCCATGGCAGTCTATGCCGAGGGCTCGGCCCAAGACGATGTTCTGTGGGCGCTCGGCCTGCTGCTGATGGGCATGAGTCTCATCTTCATCCTGATCATCCACCTTATCGGCCGCAAGGGGGCGAAGGCTCGTGGCTAGCACGCGTATCCACATCGACGAGGCGAGGCTCGGGCGTGTCCAAAAGCAGGACCGCTTCGCCACGGGCGTGTTGACGGCGATCGTCGCCATCGTCATGCTCATCGTCGTCTCCATGGTGGCCTATATCCTGTTCGAGGGCATCTCGACGCTGTTCCAGCCGGGCTTTCTCACGGAGCCGTCGCGCGCCAACGGAACGCAGGGCGGCGTGCTCTACCAGCTGTTCGACTCGTTCTACCTGCTGCTGATCACCCTGATCATCTCGGTGCCCATCAGCCTGGGCGGAGCGGTCTTTTTGGTTGAGTACGCGCCGGACGGACCCATCCGCGACATCGCCTCCACCGCCATCGAGACGTTGTCCTCGCTGCCTTCCATCGTCGTCGGCATGTTCGGTTTTCTGGTGTTCTCGGTGCAGCTGGGCTGGAAGTACTCCATCATCTCCGGCGCCGTCGCGCTCACCATGTTCAACATCCCCATCCTGGTGCGCGTGATCCAGCAGGCGCTCGAGGACGTGCCGCAGGCCCAGCGCGATGCGTGCCTGGCCATGGGCCTCACTCGCTGGGAGGCCACGCTGCACATCCTGATCCCCGAGTCCATGCCTGCCATCGTGACGGGCATCGTGCTTTCGGCCGGTCGCGTGTTTGGCGAGGCCGCAGCACTGCTTTTTACCTCGGGTATGAGCTCGCCGGTTCGCCTGAACTTCTTGAGCTTTAACCTGTCGAGCCCCACCTGCGCTTGGAACGTGTTCCGTCCCGGCGAGTCGCTCGCCGTGCACATCTACAAGATCTATGGCGAGGGCAGCCCCGAGGCCCAGCAGATCGTCTGGGGCACCGCTGCACTGCTGATGATTTGCGTGCTGCTGTTTAACGTAATCGCCCGCATTGTGGGCAAGCAACTGGCAAGGAAGATGACGGCCGAATGAGCGAGATGAAAGCAACGCCCGCAACCGAAGCGGCATCGTCCGAGACCCAGGACTTCCTGTCGAGCGTGGGGGAGAGCGAGAGGCGCGTGCGCGTAAGCGGCAAGGCCGTGAGCGACGAGGTCGTGCTCTCCACCAAGGACGTCAACGTGTACTATGGCGACCACCATGCGCTACACGACACGTCGCTCGACTTTCACAAGGGTGAGATCACGGCGCTCATTGGGCCTTCGGGCTGCGGTAAGTCGACCTTCTTGCGCAGTCTCAACCTTATGAATCGCGAGATTCGCGGCTGCCGCGTGGAGGGCGAGATTAACTACCGCGGACGCAATGTGAACACCAGGACCGAGAACACGTACGAGCTGCGTCGCTCCATTGGCATGGTGTTCCAGCAGCCCAACCCTTTCCGCAAGTCCATTCGCGACAACATCACGTTTGCGCCCAAGCGTCACGGCATTACCGACCGTGACGAGCTTGATCGTATGGTCGAGGAGAGCCTGCGCGGTGCAGCGCTGTGGGACGAGGTCAAGGACAAGCTCGACAAGAGCGCCTACGCTCTTTCGGGCGGTCAGCAGCAGCGCCTGTGCATCGCGCGCACGCTGGCGCTCAACCCCGATGTGATCCTGTTTGACGAACCCTGCTCGGCGCTCGACCCCATCTCGACGCTGGCGATCGAGGACCTCATGTCGTCGATTGTGGCCGACCGCGCCATCGTCATCGTGACGCACAACATGGAGCAGGCGTCGCGTGTGTCCAACCGCACGGCGTTCTTCTACATGGGCGATATGGTCGAGTACGACGAGACCGACGAGATTTTCCAACGGCCCAAGGATAAGCGGCTGAATGATTACCTCACCGGCATGTTCTCCTAGTCCGGGACATGCTTGAGGCCCGCGGCGGCCACGGTTGCCACGGGACTGATTGGAGAGGCGGGTCATCTCTTGCGGGAGATGGCCCGCCTTTTTGCTCTGCGACCGAAACGACCACCACAAAGGGGACAGGCACCTTCGTGGTGGTTTGGGGTGGGGCTCGCTGCTATCATGGACAACGTTGAATTTCTACGAAGGAGCAGGGCATATGGCGATTCTTTTGGGATGCGATTCCGTCAGCCTAGAGTTTCCCACCAAGCATATTTTCGATAGCGTGACGCTCGGCGTGGGCGAGGGCGACCGCATTGGTATTGTCGGTAAAAACGGCGACGGCAAGTCGACGCTGCTGAGCGTGCTCGCGGGCACGCTGGAGCCCGATGACGGACGCGTGACGCACCGCCGCGGCACGACGATCGGTCTGCTCGGCCAAAAGGACAACCTAATCGATACCGACACCGTGCATCATGCCGTTGTGGGCGACACGCCCGAGTATGAGTGGGCGTCGAGTCCGCGTACGCGCCAGATTCTGGCCGGCCTCATCAGCGATGTGCCCTGGGAGGGCACGGTGGGCGAGCTTTCGGGCGGCCAGCGCCGCCGCGTGGACCTCGCGCGCCTGCTGATCGGCGACTACGACGTGCTCATGCTCGACGAGCCCACCAACCACCTGGACATGCGCACCATC
>UQUD01000061.1 GCA_900544225.1 uncultured Collinsella sp. | reverse complement strand
TAGGCGAAAGCTCGTGCAGCAGCGCCTTCATATCCGGGCTCGCCACGCGGCCCTCCATAAACAGGCGCGCGAGCACGCCGGCAATCACGCCGTGGGCGAAGTTAAAGCCCTCAACCTCAACCGCCGCATCGCTGTCGCCCTCCTCGAGCGCGAACAGGCCCTTGGACGTCGCCAGCCACAGCGTGCGCGTCAGCCCAAAGAGCGCGCCCTCTTCCTTGTCGTCGTCCACCACGGCGGCGACCCACTCGCCGGCATCAACCGCGCGGGAAACCTCAGCCGCAACGGCACCAAGCGCCTCAGCATCGCCGGCGGTTGCGCGAACTATCGCAGGTATCTCAAACACACTGGAGGCAGCAGCAGCCCCGCCCTCGCCGCCGATCAGCGCCAAGAAACGGTTCTGCATAGCGGTGATACCAAGCGTACCCAGCGCCGCGGAAACCTCATCGGCAGAAAACGCCGGGAAGGACGTCGACTCAAAATCGAGCTCAACGGGCGCATCGGTGCGGATGGTCGCCACCTTACGGCTCAGCAGCGCGTCGTCGATGTGTGCGCGCAGGTTTTCGCCCATCTTGCCCTTGACCTCATCGGCGTGTGCGATGACCTCGTCCAGGCTACCGTACTGCGCAATGAGCGCGCTCGCCTTTTTGGGGCCGATGCCCGGCACGCCGGGGATGTTATCGGACGTGTCGCCCTTCAGACCATAAAAGTCGGGCACGAGCGCCGGCGTGATGCCGTGATACAGATCGTCCACGCTCTCGGGCGTCATGATCGCCACGTCGGACAGGCCCTTGCGGGTCGAGACCACGTTGACGTGCTCGGTCACGAGCTGATACATATCGCGATCACCGGTCACCAGCAGCATGTCACAGCCGGCCTGCTCGCCCAGACGCGCCATAGTGCCCAGGATGTCATCGCCTTCCCAGCCCTCGGACTGCAAAATCGGCACGTTGAGCGCGGCGAGCAGCTCCTTAATCATGGGAAACTGTGCGTGCAGATCGGGGTCCATGGGCGGGCGTTGGGCCTTGTACTGCGGCAGCATCTCCATGCGCACGCGCGGCTTGCCCTTGTCAAACGCCACGACAACGCCGTCGGGATTAAAGGCGTCAATCATCTTGAGGAACATGTTCAGGAAGCCAAAGATCGCGTTGGTGGGACGACCGTCCGGCGCGTTCATGGTGGGCGGCACGGCGTGGAAGGCGCGGTGCATGAGCGAGTTGCCGTCGATGACGGCAAAGGTACGGCGCTTGTCAGACATATTGAATACCTCGCTTTGGGCTGGGCACGGTTTGCTCACACCAGTTTACACGCTCCCCGCCCCACGGCCACCGCACATCAAGCTCCCCCGCCACCGTGAGCCCGCGCGTGATACGATGGCTCACGGTACATCAACCAGCACGATCGATCCGAAAGGAGCCTGCGTCATGGAGCGTCCCTGCGCATGGAAAAAGTACACGCCACAGCAGATCGAGGAGCTCGAGGAGCTTTGCCGCGGCTATAAGCAGTTTTTGAGTGAGAACAAGACCGAGCGCCTGTGCGTCAAGACCGGTATCAAGATGGCCGAGGAGGCGGGCTACGTCAATCTAGAGACCGTGATCGCCGAGGGCCGCGCGCTCAAGGCCGGCGACAAGGTGTACGCCGCCAATCACGGCAAGGACCTCATGCTCGTCAACCTGGGCACCGCCCCGCTCGAGCAGGGCTTTAACATCCTGGGCGCCCACGTGGACTCACCGCGCCTGGACCTTAAGCAGAACCCCGCTTTCGAGGCCGGCGACATGGCTTATCTCGACACGCACTACTATGGCGGCGTCAAGAGCTACCACTGGGTCGCTTCCCCGCTCGCGCTCGTAGGCGTCATCTGCAAAAAGGACGGCACCACCGTCGACATTAACATCGGCGACAAGGCAGACGACCCGGTCTTTACCATCTCCGACCTGCTGATCCACCTCTCGAGCGAGCAGATGGCCAAGCCCGCCAAGGACGCCGTCGACGCCGAGATCCTCGACGTGATCGTGGGCGGCCGCCCCGTCAAGTTTGACGAGGACGACAAGGACGCCCCCAAGGAGCCCGTCAAGCAGATGTTCCTGGACATCCTCAAGGAGCAGTACGACGTCGAGGAGGAGGACTTCCTCTCTGCCGAGATCGAGGTCGTGCCCGCCGGCCCGGCCCGCGACATGGGCCTCGACCGCTCCATGATTTTGGGCTATGGCCACGACGACCGTGTCTGCGCCTATCCGTCCATGCTCGCCCAGATCAACGTCGCCAACGTGGAGCGCACGAGCATCACACTCATCGTCGACAAGGAGGAAATCGGTTCCGTGGGTGCCACCGGCATGACGAGCCGCTTCTTCGAGAACACCGTCGCCGAGATCATGACGCTCGCCGGCGAGGATAGCCCGCTGGCCCTGCGCCGTGCACTCGCCCACAGCCGCATGCTCTCCTCCGACGTGTCCGCCGGCTTCGACCCGGGCTACGCCGGCAAGTTCGAAACCAAGAACGCAGCCTTTATGGGTCGCGGCCTGTGCTTTAACAAGTACACGGGCAGCCGCGGCAAGGGCGGTTCAAACGACGCCGACGCCGAGTACGTGGCCCTCGTCCGCGACATCATGGACGAGGCCGGCGTGGACTTCCAGACCTGCGAGCTCGGCCGCGTCAACGCGGGCGGCGGCGGCACCATCGCCTACATCATGGCCAAGTACGGCATGAACGTCATCGACTCCGGCGTTGCCGTCCTGTCCATGCATGCCCTGTGGGAGGTCGCCAACAAGGCCGATATCTACGAGGCCTATCGCGGTTACAAGGCCTTCATCGAGCGCGCCTAACAACCCTTCATCAGTTGCGGTGAAATACGGACTAAACTGGCCCATACACGGCCAAAACAGACCGTATTCCACCGCAACTTCTTTTTTGGCAGAGGAGAGTCCATGCTGCAGGTCATCATTTCGCCCGCAAAGCAAATGAGCGCGGCCCAAGATGCTTTTGAAGTCCTGGGCATTCCGCCTTTTGCGCACGAGACGACTCGCCTCCACCGCGCACTGCTAGATATCGAACGGGATGAAGGCAGCGGCGGCCTGCAGGCGCTGTGGAACGTAAGCGACAGGCTGCTTACAACATGCCTGGATACGCTTCACGAATTTATGCCCGTCCTGAGCGATGCCGACCTCGCCGATCCCGATATCGCGCGTCGAATCTCCCCCGCCGTCATGTCCTACCACGGCATCCAATACCAAAGCATGGCGCCCGAGGTCATGGATGCCGCTCAGCTCGACTGGCTGCAAAACCATCTCTGGATCCTCTCGGGACTCTACGGATGCGTACGCCCCTTCCATGCCGTTGAACCGTATCGGCTGGAGATGGGCGCGAAGCTTGTCGTCGACGGTGCCCGAGACCTCTACGCATTTTGGGGCGACAAGCTCGCACGGGCTATCGCTCCGGCAGACTCCAACGCTACGATCGTCAACCTCGCCAGCGCGGAATACGCCAAAGCCGTTCTGCCCCGCCTCACCACCGATGTCGCGGTCGTCACATGCCTCTTTGGCGAAGGCGTCCGCAACGGCAAGCCCATCCAGCGCTCGACCGCCAGCAAAAAGGCACGCGGCTCCATGGTGCGCTGGATGGCAGAAAACAAGCTCGAGGATGCAAGCGAACTTACCGCATTCAACATCGGCTATCGTCACATCCCCGAGCTTTCAGACAAAAACACCCTGGTTTTCATGAACGCGCAGGCACAATAGGCCCGCCGTTTCCAAACACCCCGTTACTCCGCCAAGCCATCGGCCTTTGCAATCTCGCTTGTCGAGCCATCTTGGTAGGTAATCTTAACGTGCTCTACGTCGGATACCGTAACACCCGACGGAGGTTCCAAACGCCACTCCGTCAGAGCGATATCCATGGTCGTGGGCACATCGCCCTGATCTTTGAGCTTCACCATGAGTGTTTTGAGTGCCTCATCAAACGTCACGCGTTCGATTTCTTCACCCGGAATAGACCCGCCGCTCAACTGCAGCTGCACAAACGCGTCGCGCGGATACCAATAGTCGCCCGGCGCGGCCACCGTGTTACCGCCAGCGACCTTCACCGTCATGATCGGCAGGGCATCGTCGGCCTCAAACTCCCAGGCAGCGCCGCCGCGACCGCCAAACGTCCAAATACAAAAGGCAATCACCAACACGGCAAGCACCGCAAAGCCAATCGCGACAAGGCCATGGTGCGCACGGCTTTCCTCGGCCGATACATCCCATTGCGTCTCTCGATATAGATGCTTGTCTTCCATGTTCGCCTCCCCACAGGCACGCTCGTTGGCCCAATCGTACCCATTCAGGCTATACTTGAGCCCATGACATAACGGGGAGCTTGCAGGACAAGACGGCAGGCTGAGATTGGGCGCGCCCGCCCTGACCCGCAAACCTGATATGGGTAATGCCAACGAAGGGAGCCGTGCCAATGAGCACACAGACCGAGCCCAAGCTCGTCACGCAAATCGACTTCGCCCGTGCCGGGCAGATCACGCCGCAGATGAAGGAAGTCGCCGAGCGCGAGCATCGCGACCCCGAGTACATCCGCGAGCGCGTGGCCGACGGCCGCATCGCCATTCCCGCCAATATTGTGCACATCAAAAAGGGCATGCGCGCCTTTGGCGTCGGTGAAGGCCTGTCCACCAAGGTCAACGTGAACTTGGGCATCTCGGGCGACAAGGCCGATGCCGCCGAGGAATGGAAGAAGGTCAAGATCGCCGAGGACTTTGGCGCCGACGCCATCATGGACCTCTCCAACTCGGGCAAGACGCGCCAGTTCCGCCAGCAGCTCATCGACGAGACGCCGCTCATGGTAGGCACCGTCCCCATGTACGACGCCATCGGCTACATGGAAAAGCCGCTGGTCAAGCTCACCAAGGACGACCTGTTCGAAGTCGTGCGCGCGCATGCCGAGGACGGCGTGGACTTTATGACCATTCACTGCGGCATCAACAAGTCGGTCACCAAGACCTTTAAGGAGACCGGCCGCCTGATGAACATCGTGAGCCGCGGCGGCTCACTGCTGTTTGGCTGGATGGAGGTCACCGGTAACGAGAACCCCTTCTACGAGTATTTTGACGAGCTGCTCGAGATTTGCCACGAGTACGACGTGACGATTTCACTCGGCGACTCCTGCCGTCCGGGCTGCCTCTACGACTCCAACGACGCAACCGAGACCGCCGAGATGATCGAGCTGGGCAAGCTGTGCAAGCGCGCCTGGGCCGCCGGCGTCCAGGTCATGGTCGAGGGCCCGGGTCACATGGCGCTCGACGAGATCGCCACCAATATGAAGCTGCAGAAGCGTCTGTGCCACAACGCCCCGTTCTATGTGCTCGGGCCGCTGGTGACCGATATCGGTGTGGGCTACGACCACATCACCGCCGCCATCGGTGGCGCCATCTCCGCCAGCTCCGGTGCCGACTTCCTGTGCTACGTGACGCCGGCCGAGCACCTGTGCCTGCCCAACGCCCAGGACGTGCTCGATGGCCTCATGGCCACTAAGATTGCCGCGCACGCCGCCGACATCGCCAAAAAGGTGCCCCACGCCCGCGACATGGACGACAAGATGGGCCAGGCACGCCGCAAGCTCGACTGGGACGCCATGTGGAAGTGCGCGCTCGACCCGGTTACGGGCAAGAAGCGCTACGAGGAGTCCCCCGCCGCCACCGAGGGCACTTGCACCATGTGTGGCAAGATGTGCGCCGTCCGCACCGTCAACAAGATCTTCGAGGGCACCACGATCGACCTCGGCATGGAGGACTAACCCTGTCGCCGCGGCCGCTTCTGGCGGCGAGCTGGTGCCTGTCAATTGTTGACTTGTGAACATTTACTTACACTTGCGTAGAGATTGCATCGCCCGCCCGGGTTCGGCATAGAGTCGGCCCGGGCATCTTTATAATGCTGGCTTAAAGACCCATTTGATTCCGACCGAACAAGGGAGCGAACATGGATCGTAGTAAGGTACCTGCCGTCCTGTCCATCGCGGGATCCGATTCCAGCGGTGGCGCCGGCATTCAGGCCGACATCAAGACCATCACGGCGCACCGCCTGTATGCCGAGACGGCCATCACCGCCA
Organism: uncultured Collinsella sp.; assembly: GCA_900544225.1. Classification (GTDB taxonomy): domain Bacteria; phylum Actinomycetota; class Coriobacteriia; order Coriobacteriales; family Coriobacteriaceae; genus Collinsella. Next base: position 4,976 of record UQUD01000061.1, on the reverse strand, counting down.
TCACAGCGCAAAACACCCTGGGCGTTACCGCCGTGCAGGATATCTCGCCAGATATCGTAGCCGCGCAAATTGACGCCGTTTTTGACGATATCCGCCCCAGCGCCGTCAAGATCGGCATGGTTTCTTCTGTCGAGATTATCGAAGTCATCGCCGACCGCTTGAGCGCCTGGAACGCAACGAACGTGGTCGTCGACCCCGTCATGGTCGCCACCTCGGGCGCGCGGCTGATTGCCGAAGATGCCGCCGAGGCGCTCACCCGCCGTCTGTTCCCGCTAGCGACGGTTATCACGCCCAATATTCCCGAGGCCATGGCACTGCTCGACTATGAGGTCGACTCCGAGCGCACGCAGCAAAATGCTGCCATGCTCCTCACCCGCCGCTTTGGTTGCGCATCCCTCGTTAAGGGTGGGCATCTTGTCAACGAGGCCAACGATGTACTGGCCGAACCCGCGCCACTCGATGACGAGGGCAACCACCTGGGAGATCCACTCACCACGTGGTTCCGCCACAAGCGCATCGAGACCGACAACACGCACGGCACCGGATGCACGCTCTCGTCCGCCATCGCCTGCGCGCTGGCTCAGGGCATGGATCTTGCCGACGCCGTCAACGCCGGCAAGGCCTACCTAACCGGCGCTCTGGCCGCCGGCTTTGACATGGGCAAAGGCTCCGGCCCCGTCAACCACATGTGGCAGTACTGAGACAGTTTGCCACAGCTCACTATTGATGCTGACCATCAGGCAAAACTCGCTGAACGCACCACAACACGCTGACCGTACTTAGGGTTTAGCGGCAACTTAGGATATTCGATGGATACGAAAAAGGGGCCGTGGCGACGAACCGCCACGGCCCCTTTTTCGTTGTTATCGCCCGCGGTCGCTAGCGCCGGTTTATGCTCACGATGCAGAGCCCGATTGTCGCCACGGTGCCGCCGAACAGCGCGCCGAGGACGAACGCCAGCGCGATCATCGGCGGGTACCGTCGGACACGTAGCACTGCAGGCGATCGAGCGCATAGCCGTACATGCCTGCGTAGTCATCGCCGCCGTAGGTCGAGCCGTCATCGCAGACCTCGTCCCAGTAGCCAGCGTGGGCAACGTCCTGGCTACGGTAGTAGACCTGCTTGTAGCCGCCGTCAGGCGTGATGTAGTACATCTGAACGCCGTCGATGGTCTGGCCCCAAAGGCCCGCCATGCCATTCACACTGTCGCTGTAGTTGGCAGACTGTACCCAGTCGAGCCAACCGCTCTCTTTGGTGTGGACGCGGTACTTGAGCGTGCCGCTGTCCACCCACGCGATCAGCATGTCGTGGGAACCGTAGGGCATACCAGCGAAGCCCTCGGAATTGGAGTCATTGAAGTTAGTCACAACCTCATTCCACGAACCGTAGCGGTTATGGAGAGCATAGTGGATGTTTACGCTCTTGCCCGTGGACTTCGGGAACTTGGTACGGGTTGCAGAATAAGAGGGCTGATAGGTGCCTCCATTGCCGTTGGTCGGCGCGATGGGAGCGACATAACCGCTGCCGAGATAGGCTGCGACCGCCTGCTTGAACTCCCACCAGCTCTTACCGTACTGGGCGAAGTAGCCGTTGGGGTCGGTATGATCGGAGCCGCCCCAGCGCTGAGCCGCCTCGTAGTGACTCAATAGTCGGGACGTATCCCAACCGTGGGCACGCAGCTCGTCGCCAGCCCACTTGACCGCCTCACCCCACTGCTTTGAGAAGTCAGAAGCATTGGTGGCGTGGGCCAGCTCGATACCGACCGTGTAGCCGTTACCGTTGCCCACGTGCCAGCACAGGCGGTTCTCGGGCACCGTGTTGTACACGGTGGAACCGTCGAGCTCCATGACGTGATGAACGGCATAGGTGTCGTCACGCGACCACAACAAAGTGTGGTTGTAAGCAGAAGCGCCCGGATTCGCGGTCTCGTGGATTACGAGGTAGCTCGCATTGAGGTAGCCGTGTCCATTAGATACGTACTTATTTACGCTCTGGTACGCCTCGGCTCCGCACGGGGCGGCGAGGGCCGCGACGAGCGCGAGGACGATGGCGAAAACGCTGCGCATCGACAGCTTGCGCTTAGCCTCGGCGTTAATCTCCGTCATGCTCGCCTCCCGCCTTGAGTCGCGCGGCGTCCACGGCTTGCTCGGCCGCGGCATAGATGGCCGCACTCGCGACCCCGCACACCGTGCCGATGGCGGCGACAGCCTGGTTGTCCGTGGCGATGCCAGCCACGCTGGTGGCGACGGAGCCCAGGAAGGCAGCCGTGCACAGCCAGAACTTTCGGCTCGTCACCTTGCGGATAATGTCTTCGGTAGTCATGATTCCTCCTATCTACCTGTTTCTTTGTCGTAGAGCAGGTCGACGCGGTCGCGAATGTGACTCACCTGTTCGGCCATCCCCTGGCTGCGCGCCTGGCTGTGGACCAGATCGGCGTGTAAGACGTCATTTGACGCGACGACCGACTCCATGAGGGTCTTCATCCCCTCAATCAAGGTGTTGCTGCGTTCCATCTGCGCGGCGATGCGGCCCTCCATCTGCGATCTCTCACGGTCGCGCTGCGCCCGCTCGTCCACCTCGGCCTGCTTGCGCTCCTCGCGCTTGAGGTCGAGGTTCGCCTTGCGCTCGTTCTGAACCTTGTACTCGGCCAAAAATTGCCGCCCAAAATAAAAGGCAATGAGAACAAGCGCTGCGCCTCCGAGCCATCCGGGGCCATACGGCGCAAACAGCTTGAGCACCTCCATCCGGCCTCCTTCCCGTTCTGCGGTGTGGCGGGGCCCCCGCCACACCGCAGGTTCGGGCCACCGTAACGCCGACCTACACCGCCGCCATCGTGCCGACGCACACGGGCAGCGGGCCCTGCGACAGGATCACGGCGCGGTCGGTGATGACGCACCCCGTGCAGGAGCGCACCATCGGGACCGTCACCACTGTCCCGTGCAGCATCACGTCTAGCGTCGTGCCGTGGATGCCCACGACCGTGCCGAACTCCATCGTCAGATGCTTGCCGCTCGACGGCATCGCCGCCGCCAGCCGCGCCGCCGCGCCCTTGATCTCGACCGCCGAATCGCTCATCGCTCGTACCTCCTCGCCGTGTGCTTTATGACGCAGCCGGCGTCAAGCGTCAGCGTCTGCTTCTGAATTGCCAGCTTTCCGACAACCCCGCCGGTCCTGTAGTTCATCGCCACCGCCATGCACGGCTCGACGGGCTTGTATACGCTCTTGAACTCGTCCGTGCGCGTCACGGCGCGCTCGGTGGCGAGCAGCTCCGCCGCCTTGGCGTCCGCAGCCGCCTGCATGGCGTCCTGGGGCCAAGGCGTTGCTGTGGAGCCCTCCTCGACCTTGTCGGCGACGAAGATTGCCTCGCCGCCGTCGATGTAGCAGTAGCCCCAGCTGACCTTGTTGTGGTTCTCCGTGGCGTGATAGGTGTAGCCGACCTTCTGCCACTCGCCAGTCAGAGTGAAGCCCTTGGTCACCGGGCCAAGCGCCCTCTCCTGGTCCCAGAAGGACTGTATGATGCCCGTCGCGCCCTTGGTGCCCTTGACCCACACGCTCTGCGTGTAGTCCGTATCCTTCTTGACGCTCGGCCCCTCGTCCTGGCAGAAGCCGATACGCCCGCCAGTCGAGACGACCTTGATGCCGAAGATCACCCCCGTCTGCGGCGAGTCGGGAACGTAGACGGTCTGGATGCTGCCGTGTGAATCGCTCTTGCGGAAGTTCTTCTCAGACTTCTTTCCGATGCCGATGAGGGCGTTGGCGGCACCCTCGACAAGGTTGGCGTCCTCGGTGTCCACGCCCGGCAGGCTGTCGTAGCTGTAGCTCTTTACGATTCGACGACCGACCGAGACGGTCGAGAGGTCGGAGTCGGGCGAGTCGTCCACCGCCGTGCCGCGCACCGATGCGTCTTGCGTGCTGAAGTCCACGTGCACGACATTGCAGACCTCGGCGCGATTGGTCGATTCGGTCATGGCAGACATGAAGCGCGCGTCCCTGCCCTCGGTGAACTCCGCAGAGATGGGCATGTCGGCGGGCTCGACGTACCGCCTGAACAACACGTTGCCCATGCGGTCGGTCGAGGCCGAGCGGAACCCCGCCGCCTCGAGGAGCAGGTTCACGGCATCCAGCTTGGTCTTGGCGTCGTTGTTCCTGCCCACGCCGAACACCCAGTTGCCGCCCAACAGGAGGCTGCTGCTGTCGGCGTAGACGGTGAGGCCGACCGACTCGGCTATCTTGACGGCCTCCTCCACCGCATTGCTGTCCTGCGCGATCACGTAGGGGCCGTCGAAGTCGTCGTCCTTGAGCAGCTTCAGGAGGCCGTAGGCGTTGATCTGGCCCTCGCGGTAGGCGCCGTCGATGTTCACCGAGTCCACCTGCGGCATGAATGTTCCGAGGCACTCGCGCCTCTTACTGCCGTCCGTGAAGGTGGCGTTGAGGTACACACGCAGAAAGTCGTTGCCAACGTCGAACTTGTCGGCGAAGTCCAGGGATGCAGTCTCGTAGAGCGCCGTGTTTGCGTTGCGCTCGATGGAGCCGCCGTTCTCGATGTCGCGAACGAAGTCGAGTTCGAGCCCCGTCTCACGTGATACGCGCACGAAGTCGTAGGAGGCGTCGAACGGCCTTATCCAGCTATCAGCCATTGGCGGGCTCCTCCCACGTCTCCCACGTCGGATCGCACGAGGCCACCCACGCGCCGTCGGAACGCTTCACGCTACAGCTGAGGCGGGCGCGGAACCGCTCGCCGTAGAGATCGCGCACCCAGAAGCGTCCCGCCATGTTCATGACCTCGAGGAATGACTTGTAGTCCTCCTCGTCGAGCAGCAGGAAGTCCATGCTGTCCTTGACGTCCCGTTCGTTGATGCCGTACGAGACGGGCAGCCCCTCCCCGCCGTCGGCGAAGTGCAGCATCTTGTATCCGTGCGTCACCTTGCGGCTCGAGCCCTTCTTGAGATAGCGCCCGAGCCACGACCTCTCAGCGC
>UQUD01000060.1 GCA_900544225.1 uncultured Collinsella sp. | reverse complement strand
CGCGAGCTTTCGCTCAACCGCTCGATCGTTAAGGTTGAGCGCGACGTTGCCCTGTCCGCTGCCGCCGAGGCCCATGCGCGCGAGCTTGTTGCCGCCGCCATCGCCGATGCCGGCGGCGCTGCCACCACGAGCGTGCTACGCGAGGCCCTCGGTGTGTCGCGCAAACGTGCCATCAGCATCTTGGAGCACCTGGATGCCGTGCGCTTTACGGTGCTCGACAAGGATGCCGGCGGCCTGAGGTCCCTGCGCTAGATCGGCTGCTCGGTTTGGTAAAATACCTCCGCACTTGGGAACGGATGGGCTCCGGTGGGCTCCGCGGTCCTCAAAACCGTTGCGAGGCGTGCAAAACGTCTTGGATGTGTTCGATTCACATACGTTCCCGCCATACGCTACCAGCGCTTTTGTGCTCGCGGTCTTGCTGCGTGCCGCAAAGGCGCTGTTTTGTTTTTGTACGGGTCCGCCGTGTCGCCTGTCATGCCGTCTACGGTAACTGATCCCGTGCGTTGGGTTTTGAACGTGCCGATGGAGGTGTTTTGCCGTATGACTACCGTAAGACGGGCCGATCTTTCTTGTGTCGTCCAGGCGGGTGGGCTGTCCTCGCGCATGGGTTGCGATAAGGCGCGGATGTTGTTTTGCGGCGAGCCGCTCATCGAACGCGTACTGGGTCGGCTGGCGCAAGTTGCCGGCGAGTTGGTCGTGACGACGTCGCGTCCCAGCGAGCTTGCCTATCTTGAGGAGCGCGCGTTTGGCGGCCTGGTGCCGCGTGTGGTGGCGGACCTTGAAGGCTCGGCGGGCGCAATGCGCGGCATCGCGAGCTCGTTGGCTGCGGCTCGGCTGCCTCTCGTGGCGATAGTTGCCTGCGATATGCCGTTTGTCTCGCCGGAACTCATCGGTGCGCTTGCCGATCGTGTTGATGCCGAGGCTCTCGACGTGTGCGTGCCGCGCGAGGAGCGGGGGATTGAGCCGCTTTGCGCCGTCTGGCGCCGTGACGCGTGTGCGCCGGTTGCCCAAGAGCTGCTCGCCGGTGACCGTCAGCGAATCCGCTGCCTGATCGACCGGGTGAACGCCGGGTATTTGGACGAGCCTCAGATTGTCGCGGTCACCGGCTCGACGCTCTGCTTCGAGAACGTCAATACGCCCGAGGAGTTTGCGGCGGCCGAGTTACTCGCCTAGACGATTGGAGTTGCCATGTCTCACGATATTTGTCCCGACACGGGAGAACCTTGCACTTGCGACGGGTCCGAACCCTGTACCTGCGGTTGCGGTGGCTGTGGACATACTGCGGAAGAGGAAGCGGCCGCCGCGGCGTATCGCGATGCACACCGCGAAGGCCCGTCCGGTGATGCTCTCGACCATGAACGCAAGATCATCGTTTCGTTCGATAGCACCTTCGATGTGATGGAATGCGAGCAGCTGTGCCTGGATGCCGGCGTGCCCGGGCGCATCATGCCGCTGCCCGGCTCCATCACCGCCGGCTGTGGGCTGTGCTGGGCCATGCCGTTCTCGGGCGATGCACTCGCCGCCTTCCGCGCTGCCACCGAAGGCCGCATAACCCCCGCCGACTACCATCAGCTCGTCCTCTAACCACCAACATCACCACAAAGGTGCCTGTCCCCAATGTGGTGGCTTGGAACACGTGGACGAAACAGCTTCGAAACACGCGATTTGTGCGTCGGGTGCTCAAAAACGCTTCTACCTGCATCGTAATCAAAACGAAACATCCGCCCGTCGGCTTATGCGAAACTTTGCTGCAACAGTGCGATATTATCCATACTCGATAAAGCTCGCGGCGCATGGGGCGCCTCGAACGACACTTTTCTTTTCCATCAATTGGAGGAAGCATGAGCTACACGCAGAAAGTTCTCGACGAGCTCAAGGCCCGCTATCCCGAGCAGCCTGAGTTCATCCAGGCCGCGACCGAGATCCTCGGCACCATCCAGCCGGCGCTCGACGCCCATCCCGAGTACGAGGAGGCCGCCCTGCTTGAGCGCCTCGTCGAGCCCGAGCGCATCGTTATGTTCCGTGTCCCCTGGGTCGACGACCAGGGCAAGGTCCAGGTCAACCGCGGCTACCGCGTCGAGTTCAACTCTGCCATTGGACCCTACAAGGGCGGCCTGCGCTTTAACCCGACGGTCACCCTGGGTATGCTCAAGTTCCTGGGTCTGGAGCAGATCCTCAAGAACAGCCTGACCACCCTTCCCATGGGCGGCGGCAAGGGCGGTTCCGACTTTGACCCCAAGGGCAAGTCCAACAACGAGATCATGCACTTCTGCCAGTCCTTCATGACCGAGCTCTATCGCCACATTGGCCCCAACACCGACGTTCCCGCCGGCGACCTGGGCGTTGGCGGCCGCGAGGTTGCCTACCTGTTCGGTCAGTACAAGCGCCTGACCAACGAGTGGACCGGCGTCCTCACCGGCAAGGGCCTCTCCTTTGGCGGCTCGCTCGCCCGTACCGAGGCCACCGGCTACGGCCTGGCCTACTTTGTGGACGAGTACCTCAAGAGCCGCGGCGATTCCTTCGAGGGCAAAAACGTCGTCGTTCACGGCTCCGGTAACGTCGCCATCTACGCGGTCCAGAAGGTTTCTCAGCTCGGCGGCAAGGTGCTGGCCTGCTCCGATACCCACGGCTGGGTCGAGGATCCCGACGGCATCGACTACACCGTGCTCGAGCACGTCTACAACAAGAAGCGCTCTGGCCACGACAAGGGCGTTACGCTCGCCATGTACGTTGACGAGAAGCCCAACGCCGTGTGGCACGAGGGCGACGGCCGCGGCGTGTGGCAGCTGCCCTGCGACATTGCGCTGCCCTGCGCTCGCGAGAACACGCTGCTGCTCGAGGACGCCCAGGCGCTCGTCGCCAACGGCTGCAAGGTGGTCGGCGAGGGCGCAAACATGCCCACGACCATCGAGGCCACGACCTACTTCCAGGAGAACGGCGTCGCCTTTATGCCCGGTAAGGCTGCCAACGCCGGCGGCGTGCTCGTGTCCGGCCTGGAGATGAGCCAGAACGCCGAGCACCTGTCCTGGACCTTCGAGGAGGTCGACGGCAAGCTCGAGCAGCTCATGCGCGGCATGTTCCACAACGTGGACGATACCGCCAAGGAGTACGGCGAGGAGGGCAACTTTGTCATGGGCGCCAACATCGCCGGCTTCCTGAAGGTCGCCGACGCCATGCTCGCCCAGGGCGTCTGCTAAATCTTCGCTCGATATAGCATGTGATGAGGCTCCCAGCCATTCTGGCTGGGAGCCTTTTCTATCCCGGAGGACTCCTCATAACTTGCGGTGATATACGGACTGTTTAGCGTCCCAGAACGGCTAATCAGTCCGTATATCACCGCAAGTTATGTATGGGTGGGTGGATTTTGTCCTAAAACGGTGTGCGGCCCCTCGTTTGGTACACTTAAAAGTACTGGACAAGTGAAGAGATGGGGGAGAACGTGCTCAAGTTCGGTACCTACGTCCGTGTTGGAAACGCGGCCGAAGCCTATGAGCTCTTACAGAAGAACCGCAACAACAAGATTGTGGGCGGCGGCATCTGGATGCGCCTGGGTTCGCGTCGCGTGGCGACGGCGATTGACCTTTCGGCCTGCGGACTCGATCAGATCGAGGAGACCGAGACCGAGTTTCGCATCGGTGCCATGTGCACCCTGCGCCAGCTCGAGCGCCATGCCGAGCTTAACGCGCTTGTCCACAATGTCTTTGAGTTCGCCGTCCACGATATCGTGGGCGTGCAGTTGCGCAACACCGCCACAGTGGGCGGCAGCATCTACGGCCGCTTTGGTTTCTCTGACGTGCTCTCGGCATTTTTGGCGCTCGATTCGTACGTTGAGTTGACGGGCGCCGGCCGCGTGCCGCTCGCCGAGTTCGTGGACATGGGCTACGTGCGCGACGTGATCGAGCACGTTGTGGTCGTTAAGCACGATTACCGCGCAAGCTATGAGGCCGTGCGCAAGGCCGCGACCGACTTCCCCTCCTTAAACGTCACCGCCGCCTGGTGGGACAACTCCTGGCACGTCACCGTGGGCGCCCGCCCGCTGCGCGCGTCCCTGCTGCGGGGCGAGGCATGCGGCCTGGTGAACGAGCAACCTTCCGAGGACGAGCTGCGCGCACTGGCCGCATCCGTGCGTGCCCTGAGCTACGGCACTAACTTGTGGGGCTCGGCTGACTACCGCCGCCGCATCTCGGCCCCGCTGGCGATTCAGGCTGTACGTCGTGCCGCCGGCATCGAGCTTTCGGCCGCGCTTGCCCGCGAGCTCGAGGGCGTGCAGATTCCTAAGTTTGCCACGGACGAGTATTCCTGCCGCCGCGTGCCCGGCGTCGATTCTAGCGAGGTGCGCTAATGGCTGCCAAACTCATCGATCTTTCCTTTACGCTCAACGGCCGCAAGGTCAAGGTTCAGATTGCCCCCGATACCATGCTCTTTGCACTGCTGCGCAAGCAGGGCTGCGCGTCGGTTCGCTGCGCCTGCGAAACCACCAACTGCGGTCTGTGCACGGTGTGGCTCGACGGCGATCCGGTGCTGAGCTGCTCGGTTCCCGCCGCGCGCGTCGAGGGCCGCTCCGTTACCACGCTCGAGGGCCTCAAGGCCGAGTCCGAGGTACTGGCCCGTTCGATGGCTGCCGAAGGTGCCGAGCAGTGCGGTTTTTGCGCCCCCGGCCTTATCATGAACGTGCTGGCGCTCGCCCGCGCCGCCAAGGAGGACCCAAGCCTCGTCGCCACGCGCGAGGAGCTATCGCGCCAGCTCGCCGGCAACCTCTGCCGTTGCAGCGGCTACGAGAGCCAGCTGCGCGCCATCGTGCGCTTCCTCAACGAGTCCGGCGTGCAGGTGGGCTTTGAGATGCCCGAGCTGCCGGTCAACGATACGAGCTCCGACGGTGTCGCGTACAAGCAGATCACCCACAAGCAGCCCAAGAAGGACTCGAAGGCGCTGCTCGAGGGCCGTCCCGTCTACACGGGCGACCTGGTGCCCGCCGGCGCCCTGATCGTCAAGCTCAAGCGTAGCCCCTATGCCCGCGCCAAGATCCGCTCCATCGATACGTCGCGCGCCCTGAAGGTGCCCGGCGTGGTGGGCGTCTACACCTACGAGGACGTGCCCAAGCGTCGCTTTACCATTGCCGGCCAGAGTTATCCGCAGCCGAGTCCCTACGACCGCCTGATTCTCGAGAACCTGGTGCGCTACCAAAACGAGGAGGTGGCGATCGTCGCCGCCGAGACCGAGGAGGCCGCCGACAAGGCGCTCAAGCTCATCAAGGTCGACTACGAGGTGCTTGAGCCGCTGCTCGACTTTACCCAGGCACTCGATAACGACATCGTGGTCCACCCCGAGGGCGACGTGACCTTTATGTTCCCGCAGGGCGGCGATGTTTCGCGCAACCTGGTCTGCAGCGGTACCAGCGATTTTGGCGACCTTGACGAGGCGTTCGCCCAGAGTGACATCGTCTTTGAGCGCACCTACACCAGCCAGGCCACGCAGACCGCGCCCATGGAGACCTTCCGCGCCTTCGCGACGACCGACGCGTTCGGGCGCATCTCGGTGACCACCTCTACGCAGGTGCCCTTCCACGTGCGCCGCATGGTCGCTCAGTCGCTCGACATTCCGCAGTCGCAGGTGCAGGTCATTAAGCCGCGCATCGGCGGCGGTTTTGGCTCCAAGCAGACGGGCTGCTGCGAGATCTTCGTGGCGTTCGTCACCCAGCAGACCGGCCGTCCGAGCTATTGCTGCTACACCCGCGAGGAGACCATCACCGCGGGCAACTCGCGTCACCAGATGCAGATGACCGTTAAGCTGGGCGCCATGAACGACGGCACTATCACGGCCATCGACCTGCACACGCTGTCAAACGCCGGCGCCTATGGCGAGCATGCCACCACGACAATCGGCCTTTCGGGCCACAAGAGCCTGCCCATCTACAACCATGTGAAGGCGAGCCGCTTTAGCTGGGACGCCGTCTACACCAATACCAACCGTGGCGGCGCGTATCGTGGCTACGGTGCCACCCAGGGCCAGTTTGCCGTGGAGAGTGCCGTCAACGAGCTCGCCGACATGCTGCACATGGACCCCGCCGACCTGCGCCTTAAGAACATCGTGCGCGAGGGCGAGATCATGCCGCAGTACTACAACGAGAAGCTCAACGCCTGCGCGCTCGACCGCTGCCTGCTGCGCGCGATGGACATGATCGGCTGGCGCGACAAGCCGCTGGCCGTGGACCTGGGCGACCGCGTGCGCGCTTTGGGCTGCGCGCTCACCATGCAGGGCTCGGGCATCTCCAACGTGGATATCGCCGGCATCGACATGCGCCTGGAAGAGGATGGATTCATTACCATCGGCACCGGCGCCACCGATAACGGCATGGGCGTCGACACGATCCTGGCGCAGATTGCTGCCGAGGAGCTGGGCGTGGAGAGTTCGATGATCGTGGTGCGCGGCGTTGACACCGATGTGTCGCCGTTTGACGCCGGCTCGTACGCGAGCTCGGGTACGTACGTGACGGGCCTTGCCGCCAAGAACGCCGCGACCGAGCTGCGCGAGAAGATTTGCGCTAAGGCCGCCCAGATGTGGGACGTGGACGCCGCCGACGTGGTCTTCGATGGCCAGTACGTGCGCCTGTCCGACGAGCGTGCCGCGCGCGAGCAGAACCGCTACCTCACGCTGCGCGACTTTGCAAACCTGTGCGTCAAGAACATCGCAGGCGGCGACGCGCTCACCTCGCATGCCTCTGCCTGCCTGCCCGTTTCGCCTCCGCCGTTTATGGCCGGCATTGCCGAGGTCGAGGTCGACAAGGCCACCGGCAAGGTGACCGTGGTGGACTACGCGGCGGCTGTGGACTGCGGCACCGTCATCAACGAGGCGCTCGCGCGCGTCCAGGCCGAGGGCGGCATTGCCCAGGGCATCGGCCATGCGCTCTACGAAATCGTCGAGCATGACGACCGCGGTCGCCTGCGCACCGGCAACTTTATGAGCTACAAGCTGCCCACGCGCCTGGATATCGGCAGCATTCGCGTGGCCTTTGAGCCGAGTTACGAGCCGACGGGCCCGTTTGGCGCCAAGTCGATCGGAGAGGTCGTCATCAACACGCCGCTCGCCGCCGTTGCCTCGGCCGTAGCGCACGCCACCGGCCACCAGGTCCGCTCGCTGCCCATCACGCCCGAGAAGGCCCTGCTGGGGGAGTAGCGGGTCAGCGAACAAGTCGTAATTGGCGGGGCGGGGCAACTCGCCCCGCCTTTTGCACTCATGGTGAGGTCGTGAGCTAAAAACGTGTGCGTGCGCTTGCCGCTCGTATCTGCTATCATTCCTAGTCTGTGCGCTCATGCGGGCGTGGCGGAATTGGTAGACGCGCCAGATTTAGGTTCTGGTGGGATTCCCGTGAAGGTTCGAGTCCTTTCGCCCGCACCAACGCACCCGCGTCGGCTTATGCCCTCGCGACGCTTGTTGCATAAAGGTACCAGCACCTCAGATAAGCTGGGCAGTATGAGGAGGAACGTGTTGAACATCACCGCTTCTGACGTCAAGGACGCCAAGCTCACCGCTACGGTCACCATCCCGGCCGCCGACGTCGACGCCGCGATCAAGAAGGCCTACAAGGACACCGCCAAGAAGTACCGCTTCCCGGGCTTCCGCGCCGGTAAGGCCCCCCGTCCGGTCGTCGACTCCGTTCTTGGCGCCGAGGCTACCCTCGCTCAGGCCACCAACGACCTGATCGCCGCCAACGAGCCCGCCGTCCTCAACGAGCTGGACATCGTCCCCACCAAGAACGGTGACTACAAGGAGCTCGACCTCGCCAAGGATCACGAGGACTACACCTACACCGTCGAGTTCTCCCTGCGTCCCGCCGCTGAGCTCTCCTCCTTCGACGCTGTCGAGATCGAGATGCCCCCTGCGGAGGTCACCGAGTCCGAGATTAACAACCAGGTCGAGATGCTCCTCAACTACCGTGCCACCTTCGAGGACGTCGAGGGTCGCGCCGTCGAGGCCGAGGACTACGTCACCGTCGACCTCAAGGCCGTCGAGAACGCCGACAACTTTGCCGCCGAGGGCCGCATGCTCATCGCCGGTAGCGACAGCAACCCCAAGGAGTTCAACGAGGCCCTGATCGGCGCTAACGTCGACGACGTCAAGACCGTCACCTGGACCGACGAGGTCGAGGAGGGCGAGGAGGCCGAGACCCACACCGTCGAGGTCACCGTCAAGGGCATCAAGGTTCGCAACACCCCCGAGCTCACCGACGAGCTCGTCAAGTCCGACTTTGGCTTCGACAGCATCGACGCCATGCGCGACGCCATCAAGATCGAGATCGAGCAGGACAAGGCTTCCCGCCTCCCGGCCGAGAAGGAGAACCGTTGCGTCTCCGCTCTCGCTGAGCGTCTGCAGCTCGACGAGATGGACGCCGACTACGAGCAGTCCGTCTTTGAGGAGCTTGGCCAGAACTTCCTGTCCAACCTCGCTGCCCGCGGCATGACGCTGGACACCTGGCTGCCCGCTTCCGGCCTGACCATGGAGCAGTTCATCGGCGACCTGCACAAGCAGGCCAACGACGTAGCCCGTGAGTCCCTGGCTCTCGACGCCCTCGCCCGCGAGCTCAAGATTGAGGTCACCGAGGACGACATCAACGCCGAGTTCGAGAAGGCCGGCGTCAAGGACGTCGAGGCTTCCAAGGCCGAGTTCATCGCCGATGGCCGCATGCCTGCCGTCCGCGAGTCCATCCGTCGCTCCAAGGCCGTCGACCACCTGGTCGAGAACGCCAAGGTGACCGAGGTCGACGAGACCGCCAAGGACGCCGAGTAATTCTCGCCACCTTGCCCGCGAGCGCATGTGTGCGCCCGTGATGGGGTAAAGTTATACACCGGTTATCCGGTTGCTTCGTACGGTGCCAGCCAATGCATAGCATGCGGGCACCGTACGTTTATCTAGAACCACTATTGGTCCGTAAGAGAAATGGAGATGCGTATGATCGCTAAGTTCGATTCCGCCCTCGTGCCATACGTTATCGAGCAGACGCCGCGCGGCGAGCGCAGCTACGATATCTATTCGCGCCTGCTCAACGACCGCATCATCTTCTTGGGCGAGGAGATCAACTCCGTCAGCGCCAACCTGGTCGTTGCCCAGCTGCTGCATCTTGAGAGCCAGGATGCCGAGAAGGATATCTCGCTCTACATCAATTCGCCCGGTGGCGAGGTCTACTCCGGCCTGGCGATTCTTGACACCATGAACTTCATCAAGCCGCAGGTCTCCACCATTTGCGTCGGTATGGCTGCGTCCATGGCCGCCGTGCTGCTTTCGGCCGGCGCCAAGGGCAAGCGCTTCTGCCTGCCGCACTCCAAGGTCATGATTCACCAGCCCAGCGGCGGTGCCCAGGGCCAGCAGACCGAGATCGAGATCGTTGCCGAGGAGATCAAGAAGACCCGTCGCGAGCTCAACCAGATCCTGTCCGATGCCTCGGGCCAGCCCATCGAGAAGGTCCAGGCCGACACCGAGCGCGACAACTACCTGACCGCTTCCGAGGCCCTCGACTACGGTCTGATCGACCGTATCGTCACCTCGCGCGATCTCGCCGCGAAGGATGCCTAGGATGGCAGGAAACATGCAGGACAACTTTGACGAGAACGGCAACCCCATCCGCTGCTCCTTCTGCGGAAAAGAGCAGGGCCAGGTCCGTCGCCTCGTAAAGGGTCCGACCAACATCTTTATCTGTGACGAGTGCGTCGCCGCCTGTTCCGAGATTCTGGAGGAGTCGCTGGCTTCGGACTTTATGGACGCTGCCCGCAACGGCAAGCTGCCGGGCTTCCTCAACGACCACGGCCAGGCAGCATCCCAGCCCGCCGTGGACCCCGAGACCGAGGGCTTTGAGCTCGAGGACGACCGCCAGGTCATCACGCACGTGCCGACGCCGCACGAGATCTATGACGAGCTTTCGGCCTATGTTATGGGTCAGGAGGACGCCAAGCGCGCCATGTCGGTGGCCGTGTATAACCACTATCGCCGCGTGATTGAGGGCGGCGCCGCGGTGTCTGCCTTTGACGACGGCTTGGACTCGCAGCTCGACAATGATATGGACGAGGTGGAGCTCGCCAAGTCCAACATCTTGCTGCTCGGTCCCACCGGTACCGGTAAGACCCTGCTCGCCCAGACGCTCGCGCGCATCCTCGAGGTGCCGTTTGCCATCGCCGATGCCACCGCGCTCACCGAGGCCGGTTATGTGGGCGAGGACGTGGAGAACATCCTGCTCAAGCTCATCAACGCCGCCGATGGCGATATTGAGCGCGCACAGGTGGGCATTATCTACGTGGACGAAATCGACAAGATCGCCCGCAAGGCCGAGAACCTTTCCATCACCCGCGATGTCTCGGGCGAGGGCGTTCAGCAGGCGCTGCTTAAGATTCTTGAGGGCACGGTGGCCAGCGTTCCGCCCACCGGCGGCCGCAAGCATCCCCAGCAGGAGCTGCTGCAGATCGATACGACCAACATCCTGTTCATCTGCGGTGGTGCCTTTGTGGGTCTGGACAAGATCATCGCCGATCGCGTGGGCAACAAGGGCGTGGGCTTTAACTCCGAGATCGCCGGCCCCACCTCGGTCGACGAGAACGACCTGCTGCGTCAGGTGCTCCCGCAGGACCTCAACGCCTTTGGCATGATCCCCGAGTTCGTGGGACGTACGCCCGTCGTCACCCAGACGCAGGCGCTCGACGAGGACGACCTGGTGTCGATTCTGACCGAGCCCAAGAACGCCGTGGTGCGCCAGTACCGTAAGATGTTCCAGCTCGAGGACGTTGAGCTTGAGTTTGAGGACGCGGCCCTGCACGAGATCGCCCGCATGGCGCTCGCCCGCAAGACCGGCGCCCGCGGCCTGCGCTCTATCTGCGAGGACGTGCTGCAGCAGACGATGTTCGACCTGCCCAGCGAGGAAGGCGTTTCCAAGGTCGTCGTGACCGAAGCCTCCGTAAAGGGCGAAGAACAGCCACAGCGCATCTACGGGTAAATAGCTTGAATTCAGGCCCCGCGGCAACCACCGCGGGGCCTGCCATTTAGGGACAGGTTTATTTTGGTCGGTTTTATATGGGTGAACGTCATTCTGCCTGATAAAACCCGCCAAAATAAACCTGTCCCTTTTTGGTAGGTATGCCTGTGCTATTCTGTGAGATTGTCAAGTTAGTACCTTCAGACTGAAGTAATCGATACCTAAGGCGTGTCCGCCTGCTTGGTTTT
>UQUD01000059.1 GCA_900544225.1 uncultured Collinsella sp. | reverse complement strand
CGTCTGCGCTCGCGCACGCTGGGCCTCATGCTGGAGGACACGGCGCTCGAGCTGGGTGCGATGGCGCTGAGCCCGCTGTCCAAAACCGAGTATGCGCTGGCGGCGCCGGCGCTTTGCGGCGGCTACCAGGGCGACTTTGCGCCCTTTGGCGATGTGTACCTGTCGACGCTTGAGTTTGTGGCACGTGTGCGCAACCGCACGTCTGCCGTGGTGCCCCAAGAGCTCGTGACGCTCAACGCAGTGGAAGATTGTATGGAGCGCGTGCTGGCGCAGGCGCTCTCGACGCTCGACGGTCCGGTCGATATGCTCGACCGTGCGGCACAGCTGCTCGGCGGGCTTGAGCCGGGTGAGGTCGATGGCGCGCTCGAGGCGCACGTGGACCGCAATCGATCTTTCGACGACATCCCGATGGCCGCTGGCAAGCCCGAGGCCTGCTCGCTGCTGCTGATGCTCGTTCGACAGGGTGAGGCTGCCCGCCGCATGTTGCCGATGGCGCCGATCGTCTCGGCCCGTTCGTTTGCCGAGCGTGCCTGGCCGTATATGCTCGCGTGGTCCGACCTGGGGCTTAACGGCAAGGAGCGTATGACGGTCGATTCGCTGGCGCGCGCCGAGGTGCGCCGTTTTGCTGACGAGGATACGAGCGAGCGCGTGCGAAACGAGATGATGGGCGTGCTGGGCGAGCTACTGGGTATTTCGCCCGAGCAAATTGAGGAGCTGCGCTCTGAGGACGGTCAGCGTCGTTTACACGAGGGAATGAAAAAGTTCGAGGGCGAGGTTCAGGACGCCATCGATAAGATGATGGGCGGCCAGGGTGGCCCGCAGGGTGGGCCCCAGGGTGGCCCGATGCCGCATCCGCCGGTTGACCCGAGGCAGTTCCCATTCTTCAGCCAAAACTAACTATGGGATGGGATTCGCTTCCAACCCCGATACTTCAACTAAGCGTCTTGGCCCCGTTGTGTTATTCTAGAACAGACGTTCGTGAATGATGCGCGGGGCCTTGTCTTGCGCTGTGCTTGTGGCGAGGGGAGGTCGGCTTGGTTATCTTGGGCATTGACCCCGGTTTGGCTCATACGGGTTGGGGGATTATCGAGGAGCGGCGTGGCGAGGTTCGCTGCCGTGCCTATGGCTGCATCGAGACCAGTGCCGGAAGTCCGCTCGCGGTGCGCCTGTCGCATATCGCCCATGACCTTAAGGATGTCGTTGAGCGTTATCGACCCGACACGGCTGCTGTCGAGAGCATCTACTTTGGCGCCAACGTTCGTTCGGCCATCCCCACGGCGCATGCCCGCGGTGCTGCACTCGTCGCACTTTCGGAATGCGCGCTCGAGATTGGCGAGTACACGCCCATGCAGATCAAACAGGCTGTGGTGGGCACTGGCGCCGCGGACAAGCGGCAGGTCGCCTACATGGTACGCACACTCACACAGCTCGATCACGACCCGCATCCCGACCATGCCGCCGATGCCCTGGCCTGCGCCATCTGCCACGTAAACCTCAGCCGCACCCGCGCCCTCACCGGTGGCGAGTTCTATCAACAGAGAGGAACCGGATACTGATGATTTCCCAGCTCCACGGAACGCTTGTCGAGGCCACGATGAGCTCTGCTGTCGTCGATGTGTCGGGCGTTGGCTTTGAGCTCGGCATCTCGGGCAGCACTGCGGCCACGTTGCCGACGCCCGGTGGCGAGGTCTGCCTCTACACGCGTATGCAGGTGCGCGAGGACGCCATGACACTTTTCGGTTTTTCCTCAAAGGATGAGCGCATGATGTTCGACCGGCTCGTGTCCGTTTCGGGCGTTGGCCCGCGCCTGGCGCTTGCCGTGCTTTCCACCTATACCGTGGGGCAGCTGTATTCGCTGGTGATGGCCGAGGACGACAAGGGCATGGCCAAGGTACCCGGTGTGGGCAAAAAGACAGCTCAGCGCCTGATCCTGGAACTCAAGAGCACCTTTGCCAAGGATAAGGGCTTTGTGCCGGTCGACGTGATTCCCGGACAGGTTGCGATGCCCGTGCCCGCTGCCGCTCCCTCGGTGATCGATGATGCTCGTGCGGCGCTCCTTTCCATGGGCTTTAGCCCGCAGGAGACCGATGTTGCCCTGAGCGGGTATGATGGGCAGAATATGCGTGTCGAGGATCTGCTCGGCGCGGCGCTTAAGCGACTCGGAATGGATGCGTGATGTGGGAAGCCGATGACTCTCAGGACTTGTGGGCGACGCCCGGTAACTCGCCGGCGGCATCCATGGCGCACGGCGAGCGCATGGTGGGCTCGGAGCTGACGGCCGAGGATCTCGATGTCGACCGCACTTTGCGCCCTCAGCGCCTGGACGATTACTGCGGCCAGGAGCACATCAAGCAGAGCCTGCGCGTGTTGATCGAAGCGGCGCAGAGCCGTGGCGAGACGCTCGACCACGTGATCTTCTCGGGTCCTCCGGGCCTGGGCAAGACCACGCTGGCCACCGTTATCGCCAACGAGCTGGGCGCTCAGATCAAGACCACGAGTGGCCCTGCCATCGCGCGCACGGGCGACCTGGCGGCCATCCTTACTAACTTGCAGCCGGGCGATGTGCTGTTTATCGACGAGATCCACCGCCTCAACCGTTCGGTCGAGGAGGTCCTGTACCCCGCGATGGAGGACTTTGCCCTCGATATCGTGATTGGCAAGGGTCCGGCGGCGCGCTCGATTCGCCTGGATATCCCCAAGTTTACGCTGGTGGCGGCAACGACCCGCTCAGGCATGTTGACCGGCCCGTTGCGCGACCGCTTTGGCATTTCATATCGCCTGGATTACTACACGGTCGAGGAGCTCGCGCAGATTGTGACGCGCTCGGCGACTATCCTGGGCGTGACGATCGACCATCCCAGTGCACTCGAGATCGGCTCGCGTTCGCGCGGCACGCCACGTCTTGCCAACCGTCTGCTCAAGCGCGTGCGCGATTACGCACAGGTGCGCGGCAACGGCCCCATCGAGCTCGATATCTGTCGCCAGGCGCTCGAGTTCTTCGAGATCGACGAGCTCGGTCTGGACTGGATGGATATTCGCATTTTGGAGACGCTCGCCAAGACGTTCTCCGGTCGCGCCGTGGGACTTACGACCCTTGCCAGCGCGGTGGGCGAGGACCCGGGCACGCTCGAGGATGTCTATGAGCCCTATTTGCTGCAGTGCGGATTGATGATTCGTACGCCGCAGGGCCGTCAGGCAACCCTCCGCACCTTTGAGCACCTGGGGATTGAACCTACCGTTTAGGGCGTTTTGTTTTGGCGGGCTGTTGGACTATCGCTGGGCATCGGGTAAACATATCGCCGTTCATCGGTTATGGGCGTTTTACTATTGCGCGCCCGTGCTATGCTGAATTGGTCTTTTTCTCATTCGGTAACGAAAGGACCGCCCATGCCTACTGACATCGAAATCGCACGTTCTGTCACGCCGCTGCCTATTACCGAGGTGGCCAAGAACGCCGGCGTCGACGTTAAGCACCTTATTCCGTACGGCTTCGACAAGGCTAAGGTCGACTATTCACTGCTCAACGAGCCGACTGATCACCAGGCCAAGCTCGTCCTCGTGACCGCTATCAACCCAACGCCCGCGGGCGAGGGCAAGACCACCACGACCATCGGTCTGGCCGATGGCCTGCGTCGTCGCGGTGTCAAGAGCGCCGTGGCCCTGCGTGAGCCTTCGCTCGGTCCCGTCTTTGGCGTCAAGGGCGGTGCCGCTGGCGGCGGTTGGGCCCAGGTCATTCCCATGGAGGACATCAACCTGCACTTTACCGGCGACTTCCATGCCATCGGTGCTGCCAACAACCTGCTGGCCGCCATGCTCGATAACCATATCCAGCAGGGCAATCAGCTCGGTATTGACGTTAAGCGCATCACCTGGAAGCGCGTCGTCGACATGAACGACCGTCAGCTGCGCCATGTTATCGATGGCATTGGCGGTAAGGCCCAAGGTGTGCCGCGCGAGGACGGCTTCGACATCACCGTTGCCTCCGAGGTCATGGCAATCCTGTGCCTGTCCACGAGCATCAACGATCTTAAGGAGCGCTTGGGCGAGATCGTTGTCGGCTACAGCTATGCCGGCGAGCCCGTCCGTGCCCGCGACCTCAAGGCCCAGGGTGCCATGGCCGCGTTGCTTAAGGACGCGCTCAAGCCCAATCTGGTGCAAACGCTCGAGGGCACGCCCGCGTTTGTCCACGGCGGTCCCTTCGCCAACATTGCCCACGGCTGCAACTCTATCATGGCCACGCGTATGGCGATGCGCTTTGGCGATGTTGCCATTACCGAGGCCGGCTTTGGCGCCGACCTGGGCGCCGAGAAGTTCCTCGATATCAAGTGCCGCATGACGGGCGTTCGCCCCAGCGCCGTCGTGATCGTCGCGACCGCTCGTGCGCTGAAGTACAACGGTGGCGTCGCCAAAGCCGACCTCAACGAGGAGAACCTCGAGGCACTCAAGGCTGGCATGCCCAACCTGCTGCGTCACGTCGACAACATCCAGAACGTTTATGGTCTGCCCTGCGTGGTCGCCATCAACCGCTTTCCGACGGACACCGAGGCCGAGCTTGCGCTCATCGAGTCCGAGTGCCAGAAGCTCGGCGTCAACGTTAAGCTTTCCGAGGTCTGGGCCAAGGGCGGCGAGGGCGCGCTCGAGCTGGCCGATGAGGTCATGCGTCTGATTGAGCAGCCGAGTGAGTTTAAGTTTGCCTATGAGGACGGTGCCGATGTGGCCGACGCTCTCGAGGCCATTGCCACCAAGGTCTACCGCGCCGACGGCGTCGACTTTACGCCGGCCGCCAAGCGCCAGCTCGCCGAGCTGCGCGAGAACGGCTTTGGCAACCTGCCGGTGTGCGTCGCCAAGACGCAGTACAGCTTTAGCGACAACGCCAAGGCCCTGGGCGCTCCCGAGAACTTCCGCATCACGGTGCGTGAGCTCAAGGTTTCTGCCGGCGCCCACTTTGTGGTCGCACTGACTGGCAGCGTTCTGACCATGCCGGGCCTGCCCAAGATCCCCGCGGCCGAAAACATCGACGTCGACAACGACGGCAACATCACCGGCCTGTTCTAAGCTCGCTGCTCATAGCCGCTTGCACGCCCCGTCGCGCCTACCAAGGCCCGGCGGGGCCTTTTGATCCTTAGGCCCGCGCATGTCTTGTAGATACCGACGGACTCTGCCCATCATAGGCTTTTGCGCGGGTAGAATGCATGGATAACTTGAGGCTCACGCGCGACGGAAAGGAATCGTTGCATGGATCAGGACAAGACAACCGTGATGGGCGGCTACGGTTCCGCACAGGCTGGCGGTAGCGCCGATGCGACCCACGTTGTTCCCAACCCCGGTTATGCCGACCCCGCCGCGACGCAGCCTTCTGCCGAGCCCACGCGAGTTATGGGCTATGGCGACTCGGCGCAGGATTCTTACGCTGCATCTTCGCAAGGCCCCTATGGCAACGCAGCTCCGGACCCGTTTGATTACGCGCCGCAAGATTCTTATGCTGCCTCGACGCCGAATTCCTATGATGACCTGCCGCAAAATCCCATTCCGCAGCCTCAGCAGACGACGTATATGCCTCGCACGGCGCAGCCTCGCTACGAGTCGCGCGAGCCGTATCGCGAGTACCCCAAGTCGATTCCGCAATATGGCGAGGACGAGGAGAAGAAGCCATCGCGTTCGTCGAGCGTGATCAAGAAGATCATCATCGTGCTGGCGATCTTCTTTGCGCTGTCGGTTGTGTTTGCCATCGTGTCGGGCATGCTCAACAAGCGGGGCGCCACGACCGATGCCACGACCGAGCAGGCCGAGACCACCCAGTCTGCTGCCGTCGACCTGAGCGATATCCCGGGACAGTACTGGTCCAACGCCAAGAAGCTCCTCAAGTCGCGCGGAGCCGACCTTTCGAACGCCGTGATCCTGACCGACGATGGCTCAACGCCCGTCATCGATTCCAACTGGGTTGTTACGAATGCCTACTATAACGACAACGGCAACCTGGAGATTCAGCTCACGCACAAGAACAGCTATGGCAACTCGTCCGGCGGCCAAAGCGGTACCGACAGCTCGAGCTCCAATACGCTGGAGGACTTGAGCAACAAGGCGCAGGAGTTGGGAGATAAGGCGCTAGAGCTGGGCGATACGGCACAAAACCTGGGTGATACTGCTCAGAATCTGGGCGATATGGCTACCAATGCCTGGGACGCGCTGCAAAACGGCATCTCGGGCGCGCAGGGAAACTAGCTGTTAAGCAGACTACAGCTGCTCGGCCGGACGGTCGGGCGAGCTAAAGCCCGAGTCAAACGTAACGACGCATGAGGCATCGGGCCGGCGCTCGTGCACGATGCGCGTGACGAGCTCCAGCAGCTCTTCGTCGGATATGTCAAAGCCGTCGGGACGCACCAGGTCAAACGAAACGAACCCGTTGTGCTCGTGCAGATCGTGGATGGAGAGCGCGGGATCGATCTGCATGACGCCGCGCTTGACCCAGCCGCGCAAGTCATCGCCGGTTGTCGCGATGGGGTCGCAGTGCAGCGTGATACCAATGCCCATCTGGCGCTTGATGTCGTGCTCGATGGTGTCCAGAATCTCGTGGTGCTCAAACGCGTCGCCCTCGCCGGGCATCTCCACGTGGGCGCTGGCAAACTGACGACCGGGGCCGTAGTCGTGCACCATGAGGTCGTGTGTGCCCAAGACCTGCGGATAGGACATGATCTTGTCGCGGATTGCCTGGACGAGCTTGGGGTCGGGCGCTTGCCCCAGCAACGGGCTGATGGCGTCGCGCACCAGGCCCAGACCGCTGATGCAGATGAAGATGCCCACACCCAGGCCTGCCCAGCCATCGAGATCAAAGCCGGTCGTCTGCGAAATAAGCGCCGCCACCAAGACCGAGCCCGAGGTGATGACGTCGTTTTTGGAGTCCTGCGCCGTGGCGATGAGCGTCTCCGAGTCGATGCGATCGCCCAGCGTGCGGTTGAACGCTGCCATCCAGAGCTTAACGAGCATGGACGTAGCCAGTGCCGCAAGGGAAATAAACGTGTAAGCGGTGGGCAAGGGCTTGATGATCTTGGTGACCGACTCGAGAATCAGGTTGATGCCGACGGCGCAAACCAGGACGGCGACGAACAGGCCGGCTAGGTACTCGTAGCGGCCGTGACCATAGGGGTGGCCTTCGTCTGCCGGGCGGCTGGCAAGGCGGAAACCGAGCAGGCTCACAATGTTGCTCGAGGCATCGGAGAGGTTGTTGAAAGCGTCGGCGATGAGGGAGACGGAGCCGGCGAGCAGGCCCGCGATGCCCTTGGCCAGGCACAGGGTGATGTTGAGGCCAATGCAGACGAGGCTTGCGGAAAAGCCCGCGTTGGTGCGGCAAGATGCATCGACCGGCTCGCTCTCGCTGCCGGGAACAAGCGTATGTACCAGCCGATTTACAAATAGCATAGCGGTCGTCCTCACAATCATGTTTAAGGGGATAGTGTAGCTCGCGCGGGGGCGCCGTGCACCGATGCTCAGAAAATGCAGCAATAGTCTGCCGGTGCTAACGAGCGAGCCTTCTCGTCTGCCTGGGTGGTCCATTTTGGGCCACATGGGTATGGGCATGTGCCTGCTTGCTCGACATACTTAATGTCGACAGCCCCTGTGCAAAGGAGGACGTTTCCATGGACGAGATGTTTGCCATTAAATGTCAAAACTGCGGCGGCCCTATGTACTCGCACCAGGCTAAGCGCAGCTTTGAGTGCGCCTATTGCGGCACGGTCGTTCCGTGGCAGGCTGATGCGGGGGAGCCCAAGAGCGCCCTGGGCATTCGCCATACGCCGCTAACGGTGGTGGATGGACTGCTCAAGCTCACGCATGTGTCGCAACTCGAGCGCCCGGAGGACCCGGACTGGTATTTCTTCAATTCGCACTGGCGCAATCAGTCAGTTCTGGAACATCTGCTGTGGGAGGATCGCGGCACGGCGCAGGAGTTCCAAGAGGCCACGCATGTGAGCATTCCTTGCCCCTTCTGTGGTGCGTCCTTTGAGGGCGAGTCGACCCAGCGCGTGTTTGAGTGCCCGTCCTGCGGCAACAAGATCGGCATTGCCGACCTGCTCAAGCCGGGGACGTTTAGCAAGCGCCTGACCATGGGCGTAGGTGCGGAGTATGTACCTGGGCAGGGTATTCCCTGCGAAATCTCGCCGCAGCAGGCACGTGCCAGCGCACTGCAGCTGGTGCGCCAGTATGCGGAAGCCTTTGCCGGGCACGACGTGGAAGATGCGATCCAAAACGACATGATGCTCTTCTATTTCCCCATGGCGCTGGCGGACCTGCGCATGATGGCGTCCTTCCCAGGCAAGGGCCTGAGCAAGGAGACCTTGGTGTACTACGAGGTGCTCGACTGGGCATACCCCAAGGCAAACTACCTGGACGTTCGCCTCATGGGCATTTTGGAGCCGTGGGACTTTGCCAAGGTTGGGCCGTTTGACCCGGCCATGCAGGAAGGTGACTTTCGCGTTGTCTCCGTCGATGCGTCTACCAAGGACCAGGTGGTCATTGATAAGCTGGCGCTCGACGTTGCGGGCAACGACGCCGAGGCTGTACTGGGGCTCAATAAAAAGAGCATCCGCACCTGGGCGCGCAAGGCCCGCAAGCACAAGGACGGCCTAGTTATGGTGCCGGTGTACTTTGTCGACCGTCCGGCAACGGATAGCCGCGACGGCGAGCAGGTGCGCATCGCCGTAAACGGCCAGACGGGCCGCGCGGCCGCGGTGGTGTTTAGCGACAAGCGCGAGACGCATATTGTGGCGCCGCTCAGCCCGAGTCTGCATCTGTCCGGTGAGAGCACCGTGCACGCCACGCCCGTCGAGGTCAAATACGTTAAATCGCCGTTCCTGTACCAGATCGTGCGCCGTGGAGGCGGCGAGCAACCGCGCCAGGTTGCAGCCGCCGTCGAGGGTTCCTACCGAGAGGAGAAGCCCAAACGTCGCGGCCTGCTGGGTGCGCTATTTGGGAAGTAGGGGAGCGGTGCCGGTTGGCACCGTAACGTGATGGCCGGGGGTATGGGGCGGCTCTCAGGAGTGCGGGCTGCCGTCTGATTGTTTGAGGGTGCCAGATGTAAATAAACAGTGGAGCGGCTGCAAAAGAGCTGCCTCACTGGGTAAAATCAGGTTGTGCCGCGGAACCCGCTCCTCAGCGCTTAAACTTCGGAGACGCGGGCAACGCAGGTATTATCGTCTAGGGCCGGCTGCAACCGGCCCTTTTCTATGACTCCCTTCGCTATCCGTTACTGCTTATATTCCCGCCAGATCGCGTAGAGGTTCCGGGCAATGCCGGTCGCGTACATCGAGAGGCGCAGGATTTCAAGAAACAAGTTCATAGGCTTCACCCCAATCGGAGATCGGAGCGTTGCCCGCAGGCGGATTCCGCGGCAGTCAAGATTTTACCTCACAGGCCGCGGTGGGAGACATCCTGCCCATTCCATGGTTTGGAACAGTGTCGATCTAACGGGCAATCAAACCCCTAGCACTCTTTGAATTGAGCAAGCATCTGCCCGAAGAAGCTGAGCCCGGATGGCTCATAAATGAGTGAGCCGCCATCTTCGGTTCGGTAGACCCCGCAGGGGAGGTAACGCCCGTCGGGGAGAACATAGAGGTTGGCTTCTTCCTTCAGTCCTGCTGGAAATAGCGGAATCCCGTTTTCGTCCACTTGGAACTCGTCTATATTTGCGATCTTTCTTTCCGTGGTGCCTCCTGGTCAGTTTCTATCGTAAGTGCGCCCTAAAACAAACACTGCTCTATCAGCTCTTTACCGCGCAAGGCGTCGGTCCACTCCTGCGGAATTGCGTCGATGCCGTATACCGTGCCGGCGAGGGCGCCGGCAACGGCTGCGGTGGTATCGGTGTCGTCGCCCAGGTTGACGGCGACAAGCACGCAATCTTCGTAGCTGGTAGTGTTGACGAAGCACCAGGTGGCTGCCTTAAGCGTGTCGCGCACGAAGCCACCTGACCTGATTTCCTGCTCAGGCACGCCTTTCAGATGGAGTGCCCGCGAGGGGAGCGCGCCGTTCATCACATTCCTCATCAGCTCAACAAATATGATGCATGCATCGGTTGATGTTCTGTGGGCGTGCGTGATTGCCGAGACCTCGCGGATCTCGTTGTCCGTCGCATCGGTGAACGCTAGGGGAGCGATGCGCATGAGCGATCCGTTGCCGTTGTCGCGCTCGCCGGAGCCTCCTTTGCCGGTGTGCAAAGCGCGGGCGGTCGTGCCGCCGTAATCGAAAACGCCGTCGATCGTATACTCGCCACGGGCAATCCAGCGTACGAACTTGTCGCGCATGTCTGCGGTGTCGATATGCCCGAGCTCCCTAATCGAGTCACAGGTAGCAAGCGTCATGGACGTGTCATCGCTCCAGGTGCCGGCGGGCTGCCCATGCGTGCCGTAGCCGATCATGTCCGTGCATTTGAACGTGCCGCGGGGCCTAAACTCGTAAGGAACGCCCAGCGCGTCGCCGACGGCAAGCCCGTAAATGCAGCCGCGTAGCGCTGGTTTCGACGTATGCCCACGTTTCGTTGTAGGGGGCGCTGGCGAGATGAGCCGAAATCCCTCTGAATCGCTCTTGCGTCGTGCGGCCATGTCCTCGGCAGAACGCACTTTAGGTGCGCTTTCGGTGATGGCCTGATTGATGTCTGCCATGGGAAACACCTCTCGTACTTTGGATTGAGGATGCGCGGCTACCTGCGGCAATGTGTCCAGCCCAATTCGGGACGCAGTGAGTCCCGAATTGGGAGAGCTTGTCAGCTAATCTGACAAATGAAAAAACCCGCAACGCTATTGCTTTATACAGCAATAGGGACCTCTTTTGGGCGCCCTGCCTTTGGAGCGTCGGCGAGTCGTGCCTCGATGGAAGATTTGGACACCATGCGCTTGGTGCCATCCTTTCATGAATCCAACAGTTCAGCATTTATAAGTTGCGATACTCTTGCCGAGCTAACGCCAAGCATGCGCGCGGCATCCGCTGCGTGGACGGAGGGGATATCGTTGAGTTCGCGACTGACGGCCACGGCGATAATCTTGCCACCGCGCTGCGGCTCGTGGCCAAAGTTCGGCGCATGCATGGTCAACGCCGCCCATTAGGTGGTCATCGACCATGCATGCGAGAAAATCAGCGGCGCTTTCGACGGCGTCGTTTAGGTCGGATCCGAACGTTCCACCTCCGCTCAGCGAGCCACATGGCACAGCGTTGATAACGCCGTCCGAATCAAAGAACTCGAATTCCCATGCGTAAACCAGGAAAGACCTCCTCTAATGGCGAATAATACGAGGCGTACTCCTAGAAGCATTGCCAGTCGCATCGATGCGGCTAATCATGCCTATCTTAAAGCCTCGCGCGGACTCGAATTTCAATGTCGCTTAGCGCCTTCGTGCAGGATTCCCGAAGTGACTAAAATGTGACCATAGAGACAGTTTTAGCGAACCCCACGGCAGTGACGCGTATGGACAACAACACGCTGCTGTTCCAGGACAAAGGTTCGGGTAGGTTTAAAGACGTCAAGATCTACCCTAACCGCATTGAGGTACTCAAGAAGGGCATTTTTGGCGGCAAGCACACCGAGATTGTCTACCTTAAGGACATCACGGGGGTCAGCAGGATCAAGGGTCGCGACGTTTTCCTACGTAACAGGCTGTTGAC
This sequence comes from uncultured Collinsella sp., assembly GCA_900544225.1. GTDB lineage: Bacteria > Actinomycetota > Coriobacteriia > Coriobacteriales > Coriobacteriaceae > Collinsella. The sequence continues at coordinate 180 of UQUD01000059.1, read as the reverse complement.
TGCCTGTGTCTTTAGTCTGAGCAGCCGCTCCCAAGCTCAGGAGTTCGTGAATGCGCTGAACATGGTGATGTAGCCGATAACGGTGTTCGGGCTAAGGTAAAAATCGGGGCGCAGAACGGTATTCTGCGCCCCGATTGAGTTAATGCGCCCAAAAGGCCGGCTTGCCTATTCGCTAGCACC
>UQUD01000058.1 GCA_900544225.1 uncultured Collinsella sp. | reverse complement strand
GCGATCGCGAGCCCGGTCCCGTCCGCCGCATGGTCAACGCCTGGTGGAACCGTCTGCTCGGCGCCGTCTACGGCGGCGGCTTCTCCACGCAGGAAGCCGAATACGAGGAGCACGCCACCCGCCGCGACTATCTCTGGAATACCCTGGGCACCGCCGTGTGGGGTTTCGCGTTTCCCCTGCTCACCATTGTGTCCACGCAGCTCGTGGGCGCCGAGGAAGCCGGCAAGTTCTCCATTGCGTTTGTCACCGGCACGCTCATCATGATCGCGTGCAACTACGGCGTGCGCAATTTTCAGGTCTCGGACATCGACGAAACGACGTCCTTTGCCTCTTACCAGCTCAACCGCTGGCTTTGCGGAGCGCTTGCGCTGGCCTGCGGCCTTGCATACAGCAGTGCCCGCGGCTACGACGCGCATATGGCGACGATCGGCCTGGGCGTCTACCTGTATAAGGTGATCGACGGCGTGGCGGACGTGTACGAGGGCCGCCTGCAGCAGGCCGATAAACTCTACCTGGCCGGCATGAGCCAAACGCTGCGCTCCGTCTGCGTCATCGCGGTCTTTAGCGTGACGCTGTTCCTTACGCGCAGCATGCCCATCGCGGCCATGGCCATGGGTGTCACCGCGATTGCCTCGCTCGTGCTGGTCACCGCGCCGCTCGCCCTGCTCGAGACCGAAAAATCGCGCCGCGTGAGCCTGCGCGAAGTCGGCCACCTCTTTGCGCAGTGTGCCCCACTCTTTGGCGCGCTCTTTTTGTTCAACCTTATTGAGAGCATGCCCAAGTTTGTTATGGAAGGTGCGCTGGCTTACAAATATCAGCTGTACTTTAATGCCCTGTTCTTTCCGGCACAGGCCATTTTGCTGAGCATTGGTTTTATCTATAAACCGCAGCTCTTGCGTTTGTCGAGCATTTGGGCGAACCCGCGCAAACGCCGCCGTTTTGACTTGATTATTATTGCTGTTATGGCACTGATCGTGGCCATCACCGGCGTGTGCGCCGCATTTATGGCCGGCCCCGGCATTCCCCTCATGAGCTTTATGTACGGCCTCAACTTTGAGCGCTACCGCACATTGGCGCTGCTGATGGTCGTCGCTGGCGGCATCACCGCGACCATCGACTTTATCTACGCCATCATCACAGTGCTGCGCCACGCCGGCGACGTCACCAAGATCTACCTGATCTGCTTTGCCGTGAGCGTGGTGCTCCCGGTGATCTTAATCAACCTGCTGGGCCTTATGGGTGCCGTCGTGAGCTACCTGGCTATCATGGCCCTACTGCTGGTGCTGTTGATTGTCGAATACGCCCATATCCGTCAGCGCATCGAGCGAGACCGGAACCCGTACGGAGCCTAATTAGCTGCCCCCGGTCACCGGAATTTGCGATGGAATTACCCCGGCTGGGGTCTTGTTGCGGACAATATGCATCACGCAAGACTAAGTGAGTAGACTTTTACCGAATCCCCGACCACACCGACAAAGCACAAGTCTGTGACCTGCGGTTTTGTTGAGGCAAATATGTTGGGTGCTCGGCATTTCCAAAAAAGTCTACTCACTTAGCCAGCGGGCAGCCAAATGATCATTTAATCCCCGTTCCAGAAAAATCATTTGATGAGCAGAAGGGCAAAAGTAGTCAAAAAGCCCGTCCCAAATTAGCTACCCTTTGCACCGATTACTCGCCAGGAAGAATGTTCGCGTAGAACTCCGCCCCGTCGTCCAGACGCAGGATGCCCACGCGGCCGAACTCGGAACCGGTGGCCGCCGCACAGTCGATATCGATGCGATCGGGCACGCCGGCGGTATCCTCGCCACCCAAGCGCACCATCCGCCCGCGGCCCGACTCCTCATCGAGCCCTGCCAGGCCGCCAACCTCGCAATAACGCCCCAGCGACACCGTGGGCGTGTGGCCGCTCACCACGACCGGGCCCTTGCCCTCGGCAGAAAGCAGCCCCGTCGGGGAATCCCAGTAGCCGTGACGAATCCACAGCAAGTCATCGGACGACTGCACGGCGAGCATTTGCTGCAGCAGCTCGCTATCGGCATCGACCGCTCCCCTGCCGTCGCCGCAATCGACACCATGCTCAAGCAAAAACGCACGCGCCGCCTCGGTCTGAACGCCGGCGTGCACCAGCAGATACGGTCGCTCGGCAGTCTCGACCACCGCGTAGAGCGGCAGGGCGGCAGCCCAGCGCACCAGCCCCTCGTATGCCTCAAATTCCATTTCGTTGAGCTGCTGACGCGTGGTCCAACCGCCATTGATATCCCAGGTCTCGGCATCGAGCGGGTCCTGGCCAATGATCGCGTCGAGCATGATCTGCTCGTGGTTGCCCTTAAGCACGCGAGCGTTGGGCAGCGACCGTACCAAGTTAATGACGCCGACCGGATCGGGACCGCGGTCGATCATGTCGCCTAGCACGTACAGCGTGTCGTCGGACGTCAGCGAGATCTTGGAAAGGGCCTCGTCCAGCGCGCGCACGTGCCCGTGAGCATCAGATGTCACATAGATCGCCATGGAACGCCTTTCCCTGCATTACGGCCGAAGCCCGATGCCACGACTAAAACTTCAAGTTGAACTTAAACGTTACCCATTGTACTCCGTTGCAATAAAGCTGGAAAGTGCCACCGCTGCCAACGGTCACAAGCGGCCGCCCGCACGCCCCGAAAACACCGCGCCACCAGCACCAACGCCCCAACCAGCACCGCCCGCGCCCCCCGCCTCGTGTCGATAATGCGAACGCCCGCGGCTCGGCCCCATAAACCCACCATCTTTGGGTACAAATAACCGCAGACAACTGACCGTGCCACGCCAACCACCCAGGAGCGGACACTACCCATGAACCAGATACTTCTCTTTATCGGCCTCGTCATCATTTTGTGTCTGACCATCAAACCCGTCGGCAAAAAGCTCCCCTTCCCTACCCTGCTCATCTTTATCGCGCTCGGCATGCTGCTGGGCGTCAACGGGCCGGCGCACATCGACTTTAGCGACTACGCGCTTACCGAAACCGTCTGCAGTACGGCACTGCTGTTCATCATGTTCTACGGCGGCTTTAACACCAACATCGACCGCGCCAAGCCCGTCGCCGCGCCCGCTGTACTGCTGAGCACGCTCGGCGTTATCGCTACCGCCGGCATCACGGGCGCCTTTGCGCATTTTGCACTAGGCTTCGACTGGATCGGCGGCCTGCTGCTGGGCTCGGTCGTGGCATCGACCGATGCGGCCAGCGTCTTTAGCGTGCTGCGCGAGCACAACCTTTCGCTAAAGGGCGCGACTGACTCGCTGCTCGAGGTCGAATCGGGCTCCAACGACCCCGTCGCCTACATGCTTACCGCGGTGCTCGCGACCCTCGCGGCGGGCGGCGACATCGACATTCCCGTGCTGTTGGCCAAGCAGATCATCCTGGGCGTGGGACTGGGCCTTGCCATCGGCTGGACATCCAGCCGCCTGATTGAACGCGCGCACGCAACGGCCGAGGGCGCGCAGACCATCTTTTTGTTCGCCGTGGCGATCGTTGCCTACGCGCTGCCGAGCTACCTGGGCGGCAACGGCTTTTTGGCCGTATACCTGGCAGGCATTGTGCTGGGTGCAAGCGACATCACCGGCAAGGTCGAGATGGCGCACTTCTTTGATACCCTCACCGAAATGGCCGAGATGACCATCTTCTTTTTGCTGGGCCTGCTCGTCACGCCCGCGCGCCTGCCGCAAATGCTGTTGCCGGGCCTGGCGCTCATGGCGTTTATGCTCTTCGTGAGCCGTCCCATCGCCGTCGGCCTGCTGTTGGCGCCCTTTAAGACCAATCCTCGCCAAGTCGCGCTCGTAAGCTGGGCGGGTCTGCGCGGCGCGGCTTCGGTCGTGTTTAGCCTCTTTGCCGTGGTGGTCGGTGTTCCCGGTGGGCACGACCTATTTGACCTGGTCTTTGTGATTGCCGTGTCGAGCATTGTAGTGCAGGGCTCGCTGCTACCGGCAGTGGCGAAAAAGCTCGACATGATCGACGCGGAAGGCGACGTGCGCCGCACGTTTAACGATTACCGCGACGAGGACGGCATGTCGTTCGTTAAGCTCAAGGTAGGCGCGGGCCATCCGTTTGCCGGGCGCTCGCTCGCCGATATTGGCAGCGTCGCCGACATGCTCGTGGTCCTGGTGCTGCGCGACGGTGCGCACCCGGTGCTACCCAACGGCGATACCGTAATTGAGGAAGGAGACCTTCTGGTGATGGCCGCGCCGACGTTTGAAGAGCGTGCCGAGGTAACATTGCGCGAGGTCACCGTAACGCCCCACGGTCGCCTGGCAGGACTGCGTCTGCGCGACGTGCCACAAGGCAAGCACCCGTTTATCGTGGTGATGCTCAAGCGCGACGGCCAAACGATCATCCCCGACGGCAACACCCTCATATATGCCGGCGACGAAGCCGTCATCGCCACGCTAGCGTCGTAGCCATCTCCACCCATAAGTTGCGGTGAAATAGGGACTGAATAGGCCTTCTAACAGCCTAAACAGTCCCTATTTCACCGCAAGTTATTGAGGGGATAAGGTTGAGGGGTGGCTATGGCTACCAACCGTCGTCCGTATCGTCGCCTGTGGCGAAGACACGGAGGTCGAGGCCTTCGCGTTCGGCTCGGGCTAGGAGCTCTTGGGGCGACTCGTCCTCGATATCCATCACGTCGAGCATGGCGGCCGGAAAGCCCACGCCCGCCGCAGACCCCACGCGGTCGAGCAGGCTCTCGCGCAGCTGACCTACGTCAACTTCGATCTTCATGGTGAAACCTCCTACCGGCCAATCGCGACCGAACAAACCGCACACCCCAAATGATGTGCAATAAATACCAGATACGGCCATAATAAAACAATGAACATCAGGGAGGTTGCGGACGATGGATAAGCTCGATGCCATGACGAAACAAGTCAGGGACTTTTGTGATGCACGCGACTGGCGCAAATATCACACGCCAAAAGAGCTTGCCATCGGCATGGCAACTGAGTCCTCCGAGCTCCTTCAGCTCTTTCGTTTTGTGAGCGACGAGCGCATTGCAGAAATGTTCGAAGACACCGAGCAACGCCAAGCTATCGAAGACGAAGTCGCCGACACGCTCCTTTTCCTTCTGCGTTTCTCAGATTTAAATGAAATCGACCTGCCAGCGGCGCTTTCGTCTAAGCTCAAGCGCAATGGCGAGCGCTACCCCGTCGACGCATCATCTAACGAATACAGAAAGGCGAACCATCATGAGTAATGAGTTCGCCCTTCGGCAATACACGCTTCCCCTACCCCAGCCCTTTGAGACAAGCGAATCGCTTCAGGACTTTGGCACGCCAAAGCCTGGAGCCCATCATGACGAGAGTTGGCCTGTCCTTTACATTCTCACCAACAGCAGAAACAAGACGGCATACATCGGCCAAACAACCAATTACCAGCGCCGTATGAAACAACACGCTGCAAACGTGGACAAGGACTTCGACCGGACCCTTCTGATCGACAATCCCACCTTCAACCAATCCGCAACGTTCGAGTTCGAGAATCGACTTATTGAGCTGTTCTGTGCTGACGAAAAATACCAGGTCACCAATGCCAACAACGGCTATGCCCAATTCGATTATTTTGAGCGGCCTCAGTATCGCCAGAAGTTCCGAGACCTCTGGACAAAGCTTCGCGAAGAAAACTACGCGATTCATCCGATTGAAGAGCTCGAGAACTCCGATCTGTTCAAGTTCTCGCCTTTCAAGACGCTTACGCCCGACCAATACGAAACGATCGAGACGATTTTTAAACGTCTCGAACAGGAGCATGAAGACGTAAAACATGGCGGCTCAAAAAGAGAACGTATAACCGTCGTGAATGGCGCGCCGGGAACAGGTAAAACAATCCTCGCCATCAGTCTCATGTTCAAAATCAAAAATGAGCCCAACCTTTCCGGCCTGCGAGTCGGTTTTGTCACCCCCATGGATTCCCTGAAAAAGACCCTCAGGAAACTCACGCACTTCCTTCCAGGGTTAAAGCCTGGCGATATCTTGAGCCCCAGTGACGTAACCAAAAATGATCGTTATGACATCCTACTTGTCGATGAAGCACATCGACTGGGTAATTATCTAAGCATGGGCTCCGGCATCAAGGCCTTCTATAGCACCTGTGATAGTCTCGACCTTCCGCATACGAGCAACCAAGTTGACTGGATATTCAAATGCTGCGACAAGGCATATCTGTTTTATGACCCCAAGCAGCAAGTCAGGGCCTCCGGCCTCAATCGAGACGGTCTTGAGCGGTGACTTAACCAACTCGAAGAAGAGGGCATTGAAACTGAAGAGTTCAGCCTAAGCACGCAAATGCGAGTACGCGGCGGCGATGAGTATCTCGACTTTGTATATGATCTACTCGACAACAAGGCGTACATGCATGCCGGCATGAAATTCGAAGAACTCTTTTCATCGGAGCCTTACGATTCGCGAGCCGGGGATCCGGACAGCGATACCCCCAGATACCAGTTTGGAATCGTCGACCAATTTGAGGATTTCTGTTCCCTGCAGCAAGCCAAGGAAGAGGAAGTTGGTCTATCCCGCATGACGGCAGGTTTTGCGTGGAAGTGGGAAACGAAGAAACACAAAGACGCGTTCGACATCGTCATTGAGGGCATCCCTAAACGTTGGAACTCGAGTCAAAAGGATTGGGTTAACTCCCCCAACGCCGTCAACGAGGTCGGATGCATCCACACGGTGCAGGGCTACGACCTCAACTACGGCTTCGTAATTCTGGGGCCAGACATTTACTACGACAACGACAAAGGGGGCGTCTGCGTTAACAAGGCAAACTTCAAAGATACCGTCGCAAAGAAAAAGGCAAGCGACGACGACCTACGAAAGAATATCGTCAACGCCTACTACGTTCTCATGACGCGCGGCATGCTGGGAACGTTTCTTTATGTATGCGACCCGGCGCTCAAGGAGTATTTGTCACGGTATATCCCGGTGATATAGACCTAACGACCGCCCTCCCCCATGTAACCATCCTGTAAATCATAGCAGCGCACTCGAGTTTTACCGTGATGCGGTCGCGCCTGGCGCTCCACTGTGCTAAAGTATCCCGAACGTTCAAACGACTACGAGGGGAACTAGAAGATGGCACGTGTGCACAACTTCTCAGCTGGCCCGGCCGCGCTGCCTACAAGCGTGCTCGCCGAGATCGCCGACGAGATGATGGACTACCGCGGTTGCGGCATGTCCGTGCTCGAGATGAGCCATCGATCTAGCATGTACCAGCAGATCATCGACGACGCCGAGGCAACCCTGCGCCGCCTGCTGAGCATCCCCGACAACTACCGTGTCCTGTTTTTGCAGGGCGGCGCCACGCTGCAGTTTGCGGGCATTCCCATGAACCTCATGCGCCGCGGCCGCGCCGGCTACGTCGTGACCGGCAACTTCGCCAACAAAGCGTACAAGGAGGCCGCAAAGTACGGCGAGGCCATGCTGCTCGCGAGCTCCGAGGACACCAATTTCGACCGCATCCCCGACATGGCCGACGTCAACGCGCGCATTGCCGCCGAGGCCGCGGGCGACGGGCTCGACTACGTCTACGTCTGCCAGAACAACACCATCTTTGGCACCATGTTCCACGAGCTGCCCGATTGCGGCGACGTGCCGCTGGTCGCCGATGTCTCGAGCTGCTTTTTGTCGCAGCCGCTCGACGTCGAGCGCTACGGGCTCATCTACGCCGGCGCTCAGAAAAACGCCGGCGCCGCGGGCGTCACCGTGGTTATCGTGCGCGACGACTTGATCGCCGACGGCCCGGCCTTTGCGCAGACGCCACAGTACCTGGACCTTAAGACCCAGGCCGCCAAGGGCTCCATGCTCAACACGCCCAACACCTTTGGCATCTACGTGTGCGGCAAGGTGTTCCATTGGGTGGAGCAGACCGGTGGACTTGCCGCCATGGCCGAGCGCAACTGGGCCAAGGCCAACCTGCTCTACGACCTGCTCGAGCACAGCGAGCTTTTCCATGGCACCACGCAAGCCGACAGTCGCTCCATCGCCAACGTCACCTTCCGCACCGGCGACGCCGAGCTCGACGCGGCCTTTGTCGCAGGCGCGGCCGAGCACCAGATTCAAAACGTCAAGGGCCATCGCCTGGTGGGCGGCATGCGCGCCAGCGTCTATAACGCCGTAACCATGGAAGACGTGCAGGCCCTGGCCTCGTACATGAAGGACTTCGAAGCGCAGCATAGTTTGAGTCCGCGATCTAACTAGCCCGCAACGCGCGGGCCGACCAGCCACTTCAAACCACCTGTTTAAACCAAACCTGCTAAGGAGTTTTTCATGCGCAAGATTAAGACCATCGACGACATCACTAAAGACGGCAAAGTCGAGTTTGGCGAGGGCTACGAGTTTGTGGACACCGCCGAGGAGGCCGACGCCATCCTGATGCGCTCGACCGACCTGCACGGCTACGAGCTGCCCGAGGGCATCCGCGCCATCGCCCGCTGCGGCGCCGGCGTCAACAACATCCCCGTCGAGGAGTACGCCAAGAAGGGCGTCGTCGTCTTTAACTCCCCCGGCGCCAACAGCAACGCCGTCAAGGAGCTCGTCCTTGGCATGCTGGTGCTCTCGAGCCGCGGCGTCGTGCAGTCGATGAATTGGGTGCGCGACAACGCCGACGACCCCGAGATTCAGGTCGACGCCGAAAAGGCCAAGAAGGCCTTTGTGGGCCGCGAGCTCAAGGGCAAGCGCATCGGCGTTATCGGTCTGGGCAACGTAGGCTCCAAGGTCGCCAACGCCTGCGTCGATCTGGGCATGGATGTCTACGGCTACGATCCGTTCATTTCCGTCGAGCACGCGTGGGTGCTGAGCCGCGAGGTGCAGCGCGTGGGCACGCTCGAGGACCTCTGCCGCGGCTGCGACTACCTCACCGTGCACGTGCCCAGCAAGGCCGACACCATCGGCATGATCAGTACCGAGCAAATCAACCTGCTGGCACCCGACGCCGTGCTCATCAACTACGCGCGCGAGACCATCATTGACGAGGACGCCGTCGACGCCGCCCTGCGCGAGGGCAAGCTTAGCTGGTTTAGCTGCGACTTTGCCACGCCCAAGACCGTCAAGATGCCCAATACGTTTATCACCACGCACTCGGGCGCCGGCACCGGCGAGGCCGAGGCCAACTGCGCCGACATGGCGATCAGCGAGCTCAAGGATTACCTGGAAAACGGCAATATCGCGCACAGCGTCAACTACCCCGCCTGCAGCATGGGCAAGGCGCGCGCCGCGAGCCGCATCGCCTGCCTGCACGCCAACGTGCCCAACATGATCGGCCAGATCACGGCCATTCTCGCCAAGGACAACGCCAACGTGCAGCGTATGACCAACGAGTCCGCTGGCGAGAACGCCTACACCATGTTCGACACCGACGAGCACCTGAACAGCAGCACCATCGAGGCGCTCAAGCAGATTCCGTCGATGCATCGCGTGCGCGTGATCAAGTAGCGTCGGCGCCAAGCCTGCCAGACAGGCCACGACGCCCATTCGGCCCCCGTTTTCACGAAACGGGGGCCGATTTCGTTGCTCCGGCTGGTTTTGAAAATGCTACCCATAATAAGTTTTTTCGGATAATCGACAGTGAGGCCCTAGTCGCTAAGCACAACTGCTTTTACAAACAGCTTTATCAGGGGTTTTAGTAGGTAAAAATCGATCTCTATATGCCAAACTAATGTTGACTGTCCATTTTCCGAAATAACTTGCTCTAGGTAGCACTTTTCAAGCCAATTCCAAGGAGCAATTGAAGGCTATTCGCAACTAAAACCCTAGCTTCCGCGACCGTTTTCCACCCGCGCGGCTACATTCCCGCCCAATCGATAAAAATCTCCTCACGAAGTCGCCGTTCGAGCTCTTGCTGCCGCGGCGTCTTGTCTTTCAACGGCATATCGAGATAGGACATGATAAGCTCCATCACCACGCGGAAGGCATCGGAGTCAACCAGCTGACCATAGGTCATCAGAACGACGGGATATCCCATCGTCTGAAGGGCCGTCGTTCGATCGGAGTCCGAGATCTTGGATTCTATGGATCCGTGAATGGCTTTACCTTGACATTCAACCAGGCACTCTCGGCTGCCCTCCTTATTTGACAGCAAGATATCGGCGTAGCGCCTATCAAGCCCCGAAATCAGGCGGGCGCTGCGCGTCATGCGAATCTCGACATTATTGGTAAGGCGCAGCCCTTCGCCGCCGCGCAGCCTCGAAAGGCCAAACAGCATCGAAGCTTGGACCTCAAGCGGCGATGCCACAACCCCCGTAATGCATTTCGCGGCACGTGTGAACGATTTAGCACCGCGGAGTCCCTGGATCTTATTGGCGAACTCCGTAAGGTCAGAGAGCTCGATCAAGGGAGGTCGTTTCCACAAGTCCGTTGGATTCCCCGAGGCATCCTTTACGTTTTCCCAGCCCGACCGTGCGTCACCCCACCAGCTCCCATATGCCTGCTCAAGCGCCAACTTTACCTGAGGCGCAATCTTGCACACGGTAAAGGTGCCGCACATCTCATACATGCACATGATCAGACGCTCGTTTGAGACCGAGGAAGCCAGGGTCAGCAGCGTAAAGAGCGGGGACGCGACATCAAGGCCAAACTCCGTCTGCCGCACGGAGCCAAACGGCCTCCCCCCGTTCCAAACATGTCTTACAATGCGACCGCCTTTACGTCCGCAGCCGCCCTGCGCCAACACGTGTAACGGGGTGTCCAAGAAATGCTTGACGAGCGGATGCTCACAAAGGCGTTCCCTGCGCGGATCGTCCGCAGAATCGGGCAGGTCCGGCATTATTGCCAAGACCTGTGGAGGTATCCGGTGATACCGAAAGGCAGATATGTCGCACAGCATGTCGTCCATGAAAGATACGTACCCACTATGCCGTTTGCGAGCCCGCACGGACGGCAAACGCGATTGCTCAGCCTGCGAACGGTAAATACTGCTACAACATGCACGTCGCGAATCTTCCAGGTGGCTTACAATCGGTTTGGAAAGCAGGCTGATTGTGAAGTTGCATATGGTTGATGAGGACTTTGCCTGGCGGCTTGCGCAGGAGCTTGTGAAGATTGACAGCTCAGACCCCGGCGCGTATGAGCTCGAGATCGAACAACATATCAAAGACCTGGTCGAGACATATGTTGCCAAACTCGATTCGCCCGTGCTGGACACCGCAGAGATACGCGAGCTCGAAGTGTTCCCCGGGCGCTGCAACCTTATGATTACCGTGCCGGGCGCGAGCGGCGAGGCGCGGCTCGTCTACATCTGCCATATGGATACCGTCACCCTAGGCGATGGCTGGAACGCGGACACGACCGTCGGCTTCTTTACCGGCTGCACCGATACCGCCGTCATTGCCGGCAAGCCGGGTAACCGCAATTGCATGAGCTACGGCCCCGGCTCGTTGGTGCTCGCGCATAAGCCCAACGAGCCGGGGCCCATGCCGATATCGTTCGCTGCCAGAACGTACTCATCGCGCTTGTTGACAACACGCTCTGGGACGCAAGCGTCCAAGTTGGGGCATAATAAGCCGCGAACAAACCGACTCGCGCGTTAGGACCGCCCATGAAAGCACTTCCGTTTCCCTGCATCCGCCCAGCTCAGGACCGCGTGCTCGAAGCGCTGCCGCAGATGGGCGGTATCCTGAGCAGCAACGACGCCCTGCGCGACGCCATCGCCGACGGGCTTATGCTCAAAGATCCGGGCGCGGCGTATTACGTGTACGAGTGCTCGGGCGAACCGGGTCGCGTGACGGGTGTCGTGGCGATTTGCCCGGCCGGCGTACTGGCGGGCGACGGCGCGACCCCCGCAGGTGCGACCGCAGCCGCCCGCGCAAT
>UQUD01000057.1 GCA_900544225.1 uncultured Collinsella sp. | reverse complement strand
ATCATCGCACGACCTCCCACATATCAATCACGGTATAGCCCTCGGTGGGAACGCCCGCCGCGGCGAGTTCGCCGCGCAGCAGTTCCTCATCGGCAGGCAACGCCTTCCACGCCAGACCACAGCCGGCAGCGACCTCCCCGGGCACGGGAATCGTTCGCCCGGGAAGGCCGCGCTCGATGCACAGGGACTCGCAACCCATGGCGGCCGCCGTGGTGGGAAACGTGATGACAAGCGCCGGGCGCTTCTCCCTCATGACAACTCCAACCAACACGCTACGGGCGCACGACGCGCACGGCCTGCTCCATCTTCTCCACGATCACGTACATGTTGGTGACCTCGCCCACCGCAAGCTGGTCCTTAATGCCATAGTGGTCGAGGCAGGTACCGCAGGTGAGAATCTCGACACCCTGCTCGGCCAGGCCCTTCAGGTCATCGAGCACCGGCGAGCCCTCGACGGTGAGCTTGGCGCCGCCGTTGTAGAACAGCATGGTCGCGGGCAGCTCCTCCTGCTGCGTCACGGCAAAGATGAAGGCCTTCATGAGCTTGTGGCCCAGTTCGTCGTCGCCGCGGCCCATGCAGTCGGTGTAGACGGAAATGACGAGCTTGCCCTTGCCGGCGCTGGCGTCGCAGAAAGCGGCACCGTCCTGCTCGGGGTCCGCAACGGCAACGGCGCCAGAGGTCGCCACGGTCACGCGCCACTCGGCGTCAGAAACCTTCTCGACCGAGGCCGCGCAACCCTTCTCCTGCGCCATCTTGGAGATGTTCTTGATGGCGGTCTCGTTATCGACCGAGGTCACCACGGCACCCTCGCCATCAAGCTGTTTGAGTGCCTTAAGCGTCTTGACGACGGGCAGCGGGCAGGCATCGCCCATGGCATTGACTTCAATCTTGGTAGACATAGTTTTTCCTTTCGAATAAATCGTTTAGAACGGTACATAGCTCAATAAACGTGTCGTTAACGGACAACGCGAACGGCAGGACCGCCCGGCACCGGCTCGCACACGCGACCGATTGTGGCAGCAACGCGCCCCTCGGCATGCAAACGGCGCGCAAGCTCATCCACATCGGCAGCAGGTGCCGCGATAAGCAGGCCACCAGACGTCTGTGGATCGTACAGCGCATCCAACATGCCCGGCTCCAGGTCCTCGTCGGCAGCCACGCGCGGGCCAAAGAAGTCCTGGTTGCGGTAGGAGCCCGCGGGGATAATGCCCAGACGCGCCATGTCGAGCACCTGGTCAAAGAGCGGCACCGCCCCCGACGCAAGTTCAACCTGCACGCCCGAGCCTTCGGCCATCTCGCACGCATGCCCGATCAGGCCAAAGCCCGTAATGTCGGTGCAGCCGTGAAGCTCGAGTCCCTCGGCCAGACGAATCGGCGCCTCGTTGAGGGTGCGCATCGAGTCAAACATGGCCGCGGCCTCGTCCTGCTCGATGAGCTCGCCCTTAATGGCCGTGGTGATAATGCCCGAGCCGATCGCCTTGGTCAGCAGCAACGCATCGCCCACGCGCGCGCCGCTGTTGGCGAGCATGCGGTCAAGCGCGACAAACCCGCTCACGGACAGGCCGTACTTGGGCTCGTCATCGTTGATGGTGTGGCCGCCCGCGATGGAGCAACCCGCATCGACGCACTTGTCAGCTCCGCCCGCCAGAATCTGACCGGCAACCTCAACGCCCAGACAGCTCGGGATGCACAGCAAGTTCATGGCATGGCTCGGCCGCCCGCCCATGGCGTAGATGTCCGACAGCGAGTTGGCCGCGGCAATCTGGCCAAACAGAAACGGGTCGTCGACCATCGGTGGGAAGAAGTCGATGGACTGCACGAGACCAAGGTTCTCCCCTACGCGGAAGACACTCGCATCGTCAGAGGTATCGAACCCCACGAGCAAGTTGTCGTTATGCACATTTGGCAAGTCGCCCAGAACCTGGGCGAGGGCTCCAGGAGCCAACTTAGCGGCTCAACCGCTCGCGGCCGTCATAGACGTGAGCCTCATGGTGTCCTTAGCCATACGAACCCCCTTCCAACAAATCAACGACTTTAAGTATACGCGCCAGGCACGCTTCCCAAGAGACCGCCGACGGCTCGAACGTCGAAGGCGGCACCGCAAGCGCCTGCGCGATAGCATCTGCCAGTGCGCGCTCAAACAACGGAAGGTCGGCCGCCACGGGCGTGTCGACATCCGTCATACGCGGCGACGCCACCCACGTCACGGGAGCACCGGGGAGCATCGCCTCCATCCAGGGACGAACGCCGGGCAAATCGGTCGCCACAACTTTGCAGCCGCACGCGAGGGCCTCGATCGTCACGAGCGGCAGACCCTCGTAAAACGAAGGCAGCACAAAGACGTCGGAGCTGCGGTAGGCACGCACGAGCCCATCGCTATCCAGGCGCCCCGCCAGCGTCACCGGCACATCTGAGGCAGCGGTCAAGCGCTCGATACGCGTGTACTCGGCATCGTCCCCGCGGCCGCCCACAAGCACCAAGCCAGATGAGCGGACGCCATCGTCAATCGGCAATGACACGGCTCGAACCAGCGACTCGACGCCCTTTTTAATGCAAATCTTACCCACGTACACAAGCGATCCCGGCTGCCTCGCCACGCTTGCGTCGCGGCAGAAGACGCGATGGTCGTAGCCCGTCCCAATCACGTGGATGCGATCGGCATCGACGCCGCACACCAGGCCAATCTGCTCAGCCTGCTCAGCATGGAGCGCAAAGACGGCATCGAGCCGACGAACCGCACGTACGATGCGATCGCGTTCGAGCGCATGCGAACGCAGCTGGCGCAGGTCGGTCGAATGGCACACGGCAACAACCGGCACGCCCCGGACGCACTCGCGCGCCAATGCGGTCACCAGATACAGGTGATGGCAGAGCACCAGATCGGGCCGAAACTCAGCCATCGCCCGATCGATTGCTGCAGCAAATGCCCGCTCAAATGCCTTGAGCATCGAAGGCGTCAGGTCACGATAGCGCGTGGAGGGATAGGGCATGACGTCGGACATACCGCAGATGGGAAACGGCAACTCGGGCGACTCGAACGGTACGGCAAACACGGCAGCACGCCGGTCCAGCTCGCCTTGGGTATCACCCGGTGCCGCGCCGCAAAGCACGGCGGCGCGATGCCCCGTCTCGATCTGCTCGCGCACGAGCGCGGCAAGGTAGGTACCGCTGCCGGTGCTATCTGGTTTTTGTGCCGAGATATTGAGGATGCGCATGTCGCGGTACACCCCTAGGCCAAGGCGGCGGCGCGGACAGCCGCACCGATGGCGCCGGCAAAGCGAGCCTGGGGCGAGGTGGTCACCGGCGACCCCAGTAGCTCGCCCAACCGCTCCACCACGAAGGCGTTCTCGCACAGGCCTCCCGTCAGGTAGTACGGGGCGCCTGCCGCCTGCCCGGCCATGGTCGCCACGCGCGAGACCACGCTGTCGATCACGCCACGCGCAATGTTCTCGCGCGGCTCACCGCGACCGATCAAGCTGATAACCTCGCTTTCGGCAAACACCGTGCACATGCTGCTGATCTTGATGGGCTCACCGGAACGCGCCAGGTCGGCCATCTGCTGCTGGGAAATGCCTAGGCGGTCGGCCATGATCTCCAAAAAGCGTCCCGTGCCGGCGGCGCACTTGTCGTTCATGGCAAACTTGGCCACGCGGCCACTTTTAAGCTGAATGACCTTGGTGTCCTGACCGCCCACGTCGATCACGGTGCCGTGGTCGCCAAACAGGCGCACGGCACCGGTGCCGTGGCAGGTAATCTCGGTCACGACCTTGTGCGCATAGGGCACGGCGACACGGCCGTAGCCAGTCGCGATCACGCGAACATCGTCGCCCGTCACGTCATAGCCGGCTGCTGCCAGTGCCTCGCGCAGCCGCTCGGCAGCATCGACCGAGGAGAACCCGGTTGGCTGCACGCACGTCCACGACACCGAACCCTCCCCGTCGACCACAGCAGCCTTAGCCGCCGTAGACCCGATATCGATCCCGATCCCTATCATGGCTCTCTCCCAATCTAAACATCAAAGGTAGCGGCGCGTTCAGTCGCCTTAGATCTAGGTTTCTCAGGTGCCGGAGATTGCCCCGAAAGAGGAGCGCAGCGTACTTTGGTACGCAAGCGACGGTTTGAGGGGCAAGATCCGGTGCCTGAGGAAGCTAGAGGGTTTCGATGAAGGCGGCGATGCGCGTCTCGATCTGGCCCATGTCGCCGTTGCTGTAGTCGGTCTCGATCTTCATATACGGAATACCCGCACCCTCGACGGCCTCCTGCATGCGCGCGCTCTCAACGTTGAAGGTGTGGCAGGCCTGCAGCACGCTCTCTACCACGCCATCGACATGATACTTCTCGCACATAGCCAGCGTGTTTTCCATACGACCGTCGTTGGGCGTCATGACCGAGCAGTTGATGTCCAGGTAGCGGTCGGCGATGGCGCGCAGGATGTCGGGAGCCTCCGGATCGATCATCATGGCCGCCGTGCGCTCGCCCGAGCAGTCGTCCATGCACACGACCACGCCGCCGTTGGACTCGATGGTGCGACCGATCTTGTTGATCACGCCGCCCACCGGGCAGCCAGTAATCAGAATGCGCTTGGCATCTGCCGCGACCGGGCGCTCACCCGCGTCGTAGGCCTCGCGCAGCTTGGCAACCTTTTGCTCCAGCTGCTGCGTATAGGCCTCGATATCAAAGCTGAACGTACCGGCAAACATGGTGCTCATCAGGTCGACGCCGCTCATGGCCGCCGGCTGGTTGGCCTGCAGCGCAAACATCTCGAGCTGGGCCGCACGCAAACGGTTGCGACGACGGACGGCAGCGCGCAGGTCGTCATCAGTAATCGTAATGCCGTAGAAGTTCTCGAGCTCCTCCTTGAGCAGACGGCACTCCTCGTACCAGCCTTCACGCTCGTAGGCGCGATCGCGACCCTGCGGCAGGTGCAGAATGTGCGTGTGCTTGAGCTCGTTGAGTAGCTCGTACATCTTCTTCTTGCCGTCGCAGGTGGTCTCGCCGATGATCATGTCGCTAAAGTACGTAAACGGGCACTTTTGCGAGTAGGCAAAACCGTAGGTCGACTTGATGAGCGGGCACAAGTTTGCCGGCAGCACCTTCTCGGCCTCGGGAATCACCTCGTCGGACGTGCCGCACAGCGCCACGCTCGCAGCCCCCGCGGCATCGATAATCTCGAGCGGCGTGTAGCTGCACAGAAAACCGACCAGGCGATTACCCGCCTGCTTATAATCCTTGACGCGAATAAACGCCGCCTTGCGTTGCTCGTTGAACTCCTCAAACGTGGACGGCAACGGCTGCTCAATATTTTCCGACATATAACTCCTTAACGAACCTTTTAACCAACCAAGGAAACGGCTTTCCCAGGTGCCCGAGGTTGCCGTGAAAGAGGAGCGCCGCGTACTTTGGTATGCAAGCGATGGTTTGAACGGCAAGATCGGGTGCTTGGGGAAGCCGCTGGACCGGATAGCCCTAAATGGTTTCCAAGAAAGCCTCAATCCTGGTTTGCAGTTGGCCTGCATCCTCGCCGGCGTAGTCGGTCGTGATGTGCATAAACGGGATGCCGGCCTCTTCGGCGGCCTTCTCCACGGCAAACGACTCCATCTCGTAGAGCGTGCAGAACTGCAAGGCCACGTCGACGATGCCGTCGGCATGCAGGTCCTTGGCCATCTGGACAATGTCCTTCATACGCTGGTCGTTGGGCGTAAAGACGGCGCAGTTGATCTTAAAGTAGCGCTCGGCGATGGCGTCGAGCATCTCGTCAACCGTCTCACCGGACTCGTCGACCAGGTCCTTGTAGTAGCGCGAGCCCGTGCAGGACTCCTCGCCCACCACGACGCCGCCGGCCTTCTCGATGAGGTTGAACAGCTTCCAGTTGGGCACGGCCATGGGCGTACCGGTGTACAGGATGCGCTTGGTGCCCTTGGGCGCCACACCCTCGCCGGCCTCAACGCGCTGCTCGCACTCAGCCGCCATTTCGTTGATGGCGCCGGTCAGACGCGGCGTGTCATCCATAAAGGCGGCCTGAACGGTCAGCAGGCTGTCGAGACCGCTGATGGGCGCCGGATCGGCAGCGCGGGTCGCAGCCAGACGCTGCAGGGCGCGACGCTTCTCGTTGACGGCGTGGATGGCAGCCTTCAGGCGCTCAGGCGTAATCGTGACGCCGCACTCTTCCTCGATCTTGGCGGCAAGCTTTTTAACCTCGGCCTTCCAGGTCACGAGCGTCGACTCGTCGTGCACGTTGGGAATATCCATGACGTACATGTTCTTTTGCGTGGCAAAGAACTCGTAGGCCTTCTTCTTGCCATCGCAGGTGTTCTCGCCTACCACCAAGTCACTCGACTCAATGTAGGGGCAGACCTCGCCCAGCTTAAAGCCGGCAAAGCTCTTGATGAGCGGGCAGGTGTTGCGCGGCAGATGCTCCTCGACCTTGTCGGTCGCCCAGTCGGCACCCGAGCACAGACCAACGGGAATGCCGTCACAGGCAAGTACGATCTCCTCGGGCACGTACACACAGAACGAACCGACGATCTTGGTGGCCTCGCCGGCCTCCTTCTTGTCGAGCATCTCCTTAATACGGCCGCTGTGGATGTTGGTGGCGACAAAATCCAGGTAGGACGTGGACTTGGGGCGATTGCTCTGCGACAGGAACATGTCCCCGTACATCTGCCCCACGGCGCCCAGCAACATATCGTGGTCGGCAAGATTCATGCCGAGGCTCTCCCACATCGGATGGAAATCAAATTCTTCAGCCATGACGGTTCCCCTCTCGAACCAAAAACGGATAACACCGGTATCGATGCACGACGGACGGCGATTGCCCGGCCGTGCTTAAACCCGGAATTTTAGGGAACCTGCTTTGCGGTCGATTATTTAGTTGTGCGTCGTCTCTCCCGGAGCCGTGAACATACCTGCTCATATGCGGCTCCGAGCCATATACAGGGCGCGCGCGGCAACGCGACGCGAATATGTCTTCTGCAGCATCGGCGCGCCCTCCTTTTCTCGTCGAAGGTAACTATATCAACGGTTGTCGTCAAGACGAACACCGTCGACACGCGTACGACAACGTTGGGATGTGAGCATCTCGCTGTCTGATAATTAATTATCAGACTGATAAGGTTTAGTCATGTAGAAATCGGCGAACGGCGAAGTGAAACAAAGCGGTCGAGGACTACCTCCTCGACCGCATCGCACCCGCATTATCGGCAAACGAGATGAATCCTGCTTGCATCAAAATGCATGCGCAGAGTCTCACCCGCCTGCGGCAGCTCTTCCACGGGTACACTCACCTTATTCACCTTCCACTGCAGACGCGTGGGCGCATCAGCACGCGGCACGTCCAGCAGCACCAGCCGCTCAAAGCGCGAATCGCTCACACGGGCCACGTGCAAATCGTAGCTGTTGCGACCGCGCTCCGCGCGATTGTCAACATGGAAGTAGCTCGCACGAATACCGAGGTACGTCACGTTATCGGGAACCTCATGGCCCACGTTAAAGGTCATGCCCCAGTCCAGGGCTTCAACTTCCTGAGACCCGATCTTGCGCGCCCGGCTTGTGTTCTTGCAGCCCGTCAGGCGCAGCGCCGCCAGCGTCTGCGGACGGCGGACCACGTCCTCGACGGAGCCGATCTCCTCAACATGCCCGTCGTGCATCACGCAGATGCGCTGGCACAGGCGGCACGCTTCGTCGATGTCGTGGCTCACGTAGAGCACGGTGCGGTTGCATACATCGAACAGGTCGAGCATGTTTTGCTCAAGCGCGCTCTTGAGATACGCATCGAGCGCGCTCATGGGCTCGTCGAACATAAAAATGCCCGGATGCGCCGCCACCATACGGGCAAGCGCCACGCGTTGCTGCTGCCCGCCCGAGAGTCGCGCGGGGTAGCGATCGACAAAATCGGCCAGACCGAAAATGCCCAAATAGCGCTCGGCGAGCTTTTTGCGCGCGGCGGCGTCGCCAGCATCCTTTACACCGGCGCATACGTTATCGGCCACCGTCATGTTGGGAAACAGCTGATAGTTTTGAAACAACAGGGCGCATTTTCGCTCCTGGGGTGACAGGTTGATGCCAGCCGCCGAGTCAAAAAAGGTCACGCCGTTGACGACGATCTTGCCCTCGTCGGGCGTCTCCACGCCGGCAATGCAGCGCAGCGTGCAGCTCTTGCCGCAGCCCGAGGCACCAAGCAGCGCCACACGCTCCTCGCCGGCCTCAAGCTGCATATCGAGCATAAACCCCGGATAGCGCTTTTTTATGTCCAGAACGAGTGACATGGCCTATCGACCTCCCTGCATAGCGGGCTCATCGCGCATGAGCTCGGCCAGTGCCTCGCGATCGATACGCAAGGCATCACCGCCCGCCGGGTCGAGTGAATCGCCCTGTCCGGCGAGATCTTTGGCCTGCTTACGTTCCGCACGGGAAAGGCCACGCTCGCGGTATTTTTGCGAATGCGCCGTGTACATGTTGATGAACAGGATGACTAGGAAGCTGAACGCTATTACGACCACGACCCAAAAGAGGGCCACCGACGTATTGCCGCCCATCCATTCAAAGTAAATCGCAATGGGAATGGTCTGCGTAATACCGGCATAGTTGCCCGCAAAGAACAGGGTGCAGCCAAACTCGCCCATGGCGCGGGCAAAGGCGAGCACCGTGCCGGCGGCAATCGAGGGCCAGCCGAGCGGCATCATGAGTTTGGTGAAGATGCGACGCTCGGACCAGCCAAGCGTGCGCGCCGCATCGAGCATCTGCGTGTCGAGGCTCTCAAAGGCACCGAGCGCCGTACGGTAGACCAGGGGAAACGACACCACCACGGCAGAGATCACCGCCGCCGGCCACGTAAAGACAATCGAGATACCGTGCGCGATAAGCCACCGGCCCACCCCAGTCGAGCGGCCAAACAGCATGAGGAGCAAAAAGCCGCAGACCGTGGGCGGCAGCACCATAGGAATCGTAAAGACCGAATCGAGCAGGCCCTTGATGCGACTCGAGGTACCCATAGTCTTCCACGCGGCGAACAGGCCCAGCGCAAAGGAGATCAGCAGGGCAAGGCCGCACGTTTTAATGGACACCCAAAACGGGCGATAGTCGATGTCGCCCAAAAAGGAGGCCAGAGAGGTCAAGGGGCCCTGCTCATCCCGCAACACGACAGACGATGCTTCTACCATTTGAGCGCTATCAAGCCAACGCGCGCCGCTCTTGGCATCACCCGAGGCTGATGCGATCACCACATAGCGGTCCCCATCCGCACCTCGTTCGTCAAAGCCATAGGTATACCCGCCGGCATCAAACGTTGTTTCCGCCGTAACATACCAAGGAAGATCCACGTCCCCCAGCTGCGCACCTCCCATGCAGTTTGCGCTGTCGAGTTCACAGACGAGGGCTTTGAGACCCGATACGCACTCGTTGTCCTGCGGATCCAATCCAAACTTCTCGACCGCCTTGGGCGATATCCACACCACAACGCGATCGGCAGCAGGCGCCACCACAAGGTCCACGTCCTCGTCAACGGGAAACCGGTAGCCCTCAGGCTGGCCTTCCATGGCACGAGCGGTCCCCTTGGCCAACCGCTCAAAACCCTCGATCCCATAGGAAAGCCCATGAGCGGTCGCAGCAACCTGGGCCCCGTCCTCAGCATCCCCAGCCAACGCAAATCCCGGCACACAGCAAAGCGCGAAGGTCAAAGCACAGGCGACAAGCATGCGGAATCTATTAAGCACGAAAAGCTCCAAGCGAATACAAGGACGGAGTGAAACACAAAACGATGGAATTATCGCGCCAAGCCGCACTACGCGGAAAGCTCAAAGCCGTACTTAGCCCAAATCTTCTGAGCTTTCTTGTTGGTCAGACAAAAGTCGATGAACGCCTTGGCCTCGTCGGCGTGCTCGGAGCTCTCTGCAACAGCACCCGGGTACACGATGGGCTTGTGCGAATCCTCGGGGCACACGAAGGCCTCCTCGATGCCGTCGTAACGGAAGATATCGGAGCTGTAGACAAAACCGGCCACGCAGTCGCCTGTGGACACATAGGCGGCGGCGGTGCCCACCTTATCGGCCAGTGCGACCTTGTCGGCGATCTCGGGCGCATACTCGCCGTCGTCGCCCTCGGCGCCGGTGTAGAGGCCCACGGAGGCCAGGGCCTGGTTGGCGTACTTGCCGGCGGGGACGGTCTTGGCGTCGCCAATGGCGATCTTGCCGTCCAGATTCGCGACGTCGGCGATGGCCTCGACCTTGGTTTCGGAGCCCTCGGCGCGAATGATCACAAGGTCGTTGACGAACATGTCCTCACGCGTGTCGGCGTCGACGAGCTCGGCGGCCTCGGCGTCGTCCATGGTGCCCTTGGAGGCCGTGATGAGCACGTCGACGGCGGCACCGGCACGCATCTGTTCGACGAGGTCGCCGGACGCCTTAAACTGCGTGTCGGCAAAGGTGGTGCCGGTCTGGTCGGTGTAGAGCTTCTGGACCTCGGGCAGAGCCTTCTCGAGCGAGTTGGCAGCAAAGACCTGCAGCTCGACAGCTTTCTTGGAAGACGCCTTAGCAGAACTGGCATCGGATCCGGCCGGCTCGGACGTCTTATTGCCCGAGCAGCCAGCAAGGCCAAAGCCGGCGACAGCGGCAGCAGAAAGCGAGACAAAACCGCGGCGTGAAACCATATCGAACATATTCAACCCTTTCGGACCTTGTGCCCGGGTACCCCACCGCAGGCTTTATTCTGTAATAAGATTATACTTCGGTGCGAATAATGTTTATGATAAATATCTCTCGCCTGATAATTTTCTTTTACCGAAAACACGAGACGTCCCACACTGCCGCTGCATAAAAAGGGCGGAGCGACTCGCAAGGTCGCTCCGCCGCAGGTGAACCGCTTATTTGGCGTGCCCGCCGCCCGCCGTCATTTGGGCCGCATGCTCCAGCTGGTCGCTCACGGCCTCCCAGCTTTCGCGGGCCGCTTTCGTAGATCCCGGAAAGTTGATGACAAGTGTATACCCACGCTGCATGCACACGGCGCGCGAGAGCATAGCTCGGCGTGTCTTGGTCATGGAATACGCACGGATTGCCTCTGCAATACCCGGCACATCGCGGTCGCAGACGGCACGCGTCGCCTCGGGCGTCACATCGCGCATCGAAAGCCCCGTACCGCCGCAAGTGAGTACGACATTGGCGTGACACTCATCAGCGGCTTCCACAATGGCATCACCAATCTCGCTGGCGTCGTCGCGCACGACCACATGTGAGGCGACCGTCCAGCCCTGCGCCTCGATAAGCTCCTCGAGCGCAGCACCCGCCTCGTCCTGAGCAAGATCGCGCGTATCCGAGCACGTCACAATCGAAATCTTCAGCTCCATAGCATTCCTCCTACAACACGGCGCCCTCGGGCAGGTCGACGCGAACAACGTCCACGACATCTCCTGCCCTGAGCTCGCACGGTCCTTCGTCAATACACAGCAGGCAGTTCGCACGCTGCATAGTTCCAAGCAGCGCCGAATTCTGCGTCTTAGCCTCGGTCACCAACAACTCACCGGTCTCGGGGTCGCGCAAAACCGTGGCGCGATCGAAGAAGCGGCGATGCTGGCGCTTCTTCACGCTATGCGTAAGCGTCGCCCGCTGCACGGGACGCGCACCCTCGGCAAAGCCGCGCATCTTGCGAATCGCCGGGCGGGCGAGCATCTCAAAACCCACATACGCCGCGGCCGGATTGCCTGAAAGCCCCAGGTAGGGCTTACCCCCGAGTAAGCCAAACGTGATGGCCTTGCCCGGACGCATCGAGATGCGGTCAAACAGCACCTCGCCCTCGCGCCGGACGAGCGCCGTCACGAAATCGTAATCGCCCGCCGAGGCGCCACCGCTCGTAATGACAAAATCGCACTCCTGCACGGCACGATGCACCAGCTCGGCAATCGCTTGCTCAT
>UQUD01000056.1 GCA_900544225.1 uncultured Collinsella sp. | reverse complement strand
AAATTCCGGAGTATTCAGCATCCCGGAGTCCGCGGGCGCGGGGGCGGGGGTGCAAAACTGCGCTGAAAGCCCCGATTCTGAGCCCCAACGCCTCTAGAGCCGCTCGTTTTTTTACAGGATGCGGCCCATGGTGCCTGCCTTTCGCCCAAAATCCAGTATGCAGGCACCCTCGGCTGCTGAATACTCCCAAAAATGCACGCCGCATCCTACCCTAGGCACCCGTAGCTACTCTGCGGGTGCGTGGCCTGATAGTAAGTTGCGGTGGAATAGTTCCTGTTTGGCATAGCAGAGCCATGAAACAGGAACTATTCCACCGCAACGTATTGAGAGGGCTCTTGGCTGTTATGCGAACTAACATTTGTCATGAAATGGCAGGCCATTAGGGGGTTGCTACTCGTAGTTGCGGTAGGGTTGGGGCAGATTCTAACTAGAAATGGTGGTCGCTACCGGTTATTCTCGGCATACTCGGCTCATTCGATTACGGTCGCCACATGAAAGGAACCACTATGGATCTTGCGATGGCACAGCGCCTCGTCGATCGCCGCAAAGCTGCCGGTCTTTCCCAGGAGGCTCTTGCTGCCCAGTTGGGCGTAAGCCGCCAAGCTGTCAGCAAATGGGAACGCAGCGAATCCTCGCCCGATACCGATAACCTTATTGCACTCGCCGCGCTGTATGGCGTGTCACTGGATGAGTTGCTATATGGGGAAGCGGCTAGCGATGTCGACACCTCGGCCGACGATGACGTTGACGCAAATAATTACGACGAGACTGAAGGCACCGAGTCTTCTACCGAGCACGTGGATCCTGACGGCAAGCCACTTGTCGACATTTCCCTTGCACGCGGCATTCACGTTGTCGACCCCAACAAAGGTGAAGAGGTTCATGTTGGTTGGAGCGGCATCCACGTGGCTAACGAGCGCAAGGGTGAAGAGGTCCATGTGGGGCCGGGCGGATTGCATATCGATACGCTAGAGGACGATGGACACAGCGTACATACCAATGCCGACGGCACCGTCACCATCGACGGCGAGACGTTTTCCAGCTGGAAAGAGGCACACGACAAGCTCGACCATCATGGCAAGCATTTCCACACCAAGATCGGTCGCGCATGGAACGAGTTTCCCTTTCCTGCACTTGTCGTCCTCGCCTATCTCGCGCTCGGCATCATCTGCGGCACGTGGGGTATGGGGCTCTTTCTGGTCTTTCTGATTCCCGTCTACGAGGCGATGGGCGACTTTATCGACCGACATCATCTCTCCAAGCTGATCGGCGTCGTCTATGCAACAGCCGCCATTGCCTGGTTCCTCTATATGTGGCTTTGTTTGGCACAGCCCCATCCCGCATGGGTCATCCTCATCACGATTCCCTTCATAGAGGCACTCATGTGCTGGTGCCGAAAGCAATGGAAGCGCCGCAAACAAGCCTAAGCCGTTCCAACCCGTCAACAATGCTTGGCCAACGCCGCTCGCCCCTTCCAAGTTGCGGTGAAATACGGACCGTTGAGGACCTTGGAGCGTCTAACAGTCCCGATTTCACCGCAACTCACGAATGGACAGGGCAATTCCAACACGGGAACTGGCATTTAACTCGCCGCATGCCAAGAAAATGGCCGATTTACTACGATGAACTCGATGAGGCCGACCACACCCATCTTTTTCAAAAATCGGCAAGCTTTCTACCTGCGGTTTTACTTTCACCCTTTTCGGCATGGTCGAAGGCATTCGAATCATCGTAGTAATTAGGCGCATTTTGTAGCAAACGGTTCATTCAGGTTCGAACTCGAAGACCGATGGTCCCCTCATCCACGGCTGTGAGCGAAAATACCAAATAGAATAAAAATCGAATGGCTAAGTCTGTTTGGTGAACGGAGGCAATATGGGCGAGGTAACTGAAAGCGACTGGAAGCTGTTTAAAGAGCTGCTCCCAAAATGGCAAGAAAGCTATATGGAAATGCTCATCGGCCAGTACATCGAGATACTGAACGGTGGCAGTGAAGCGTCCAGTAGATTTTGGGCGTTAGAAGAGCGTATCAATAGGGACAAGCTGTCCTCAGGAGTGCTTGTGAACGATATTCGCCGCAGCACCATGCGTTATGAGTTAGCCAACTTGCTTTCCGATAACGTTATCACGCTCGACGACCTTGACGGTTTCACCGAAGACATTAAGGGCTACGCACGACGTTGCATCGGTCGGCAAGAACGCTGAACGACATGCGCATCCACAGCCGCTGTACTGCATAAACCGCCCCGCCGGATGCATATTTCGGCTGGGTGGTTGCTTTTTGCCCACGGGTACCCCAGGGGGCGGCGTGCAAATTCCGGAGTATTCAGCATCCCGGAGTCCGCGGGCGCGGGAATGGGTGCACAAAACCGCGTTGAAAGCCTTGATTATGGGCCCTCGGCACCTCAAGGATCGCTCATTTTTACAGTATGCGGCTCATGGCGCCTGCTTTTCGCCCAAAATCCAGTATGCAGGCACCCACGGCTGCTGAAAACTCCCAAAAATGCACGCTGCACCCACCCTAGGCACCCGCAGCAAGAAGACGAATAGCCTCGGCCTTCCTAGTTACCGCAGGAGGCCCCAGGGCTTCCCTCCCAAATCTTTCCGCAGGACGGAAGGCCCCCGCCGCGCGAAGCGCGCAGCGGGGTCCTGACATGTCCGAGGACGATTTGGGAGGTAAGCCCTGGAGCCTCCGATGAGAGCAGTTCCAGCCGAGGCTATTCGTCGCCGAAGCTGATGCCCAGCGCCTTGGCCTCCCGTACCAGGTCACTCTGGGGGTCGACAAACTTGAGCTTGCCGGCGACATCCTCGAGCGGCATGTGGCACATTTTGCCGTCGCGCAGGGCAATCATGTAGCCAAACTCGCCGCGCAGGCAGCCGAGCGCTGCCTCGACGCCGCACTGAGTCGCAAAGATGCGGTCCTGGGCGTCGGGCTGACCGCCGCGCTGCGTGTGGCCGGGGATGGCGACGCGGGTCTCGCGACCGGTCTTGGCCTCGATCTCCTTGGCGATGTCGTACACGATTGACGGGCTCGTGCGCTCGGCGAGCTTCTTCTTGTACTCCTTCTTGGACAGCGCCGCGTCCTCCTTGGAGATAGCGCCCTCGGCGACGGCCACGATGGTAAAGCGGCTGCCGGTCTCCATGCGATGCTCGATGGTCTTGATGACGTTATCCATGTCGTAGGGGATCTCGGGAATCAAGATGACATCTGCGCCGCCCGCGACGCCGGCATACAGCGGGATCCAGCCAACCTTGTGGCCCATGATCTCGATAACGAACACGCGCCCATGGCTCGAGGCGGTGGTGTGAATGTCGTCGATGCACTTGGTAGCGACGTCGATGGCGCTCGTAAAGCCAAACGTCAACTCGGTGCCCCAGGTGTCGTTATCGATGGTCTTGGGCAGGGCGATAACGTTGAGGCCCTCTTCGCGCAGGCGGTTGGCGGTCTTGGTGGAGCCGTTGCCGCCCAGCATAAACAGGCAGTCGAGCTGCAGCTTATGATAGGTGTGGACCATCGCCGGCACCTTCTCGACGCCGTCGGCCTCGGGAGTGTCCAGGCGCTTGAACGGTGTACGGCTCGTGCCCAGGATGGTGCCGCCGCGGGTGAGGATGCCGCTAAAATCGGCGGGAGTCATGACACGGAATCTGCTGTAGATAAGGCCCTGGTAGCCGTCCTCAAAACCATAGATCTCGATAGGCTCTTCGCTGTTGGTCATAAGCGTTTTGACAATGCCGCGCATGGTGGCGTTGAGTGCCTGGCAGTCGCCGCCACTGGTAAGAAGACCGATCCTAAGCATGATGAATCCTTCCGGGCAAGTTATAACATGCGCATAAGTTTACCCCCGCACACTGTTGATACGGGGTAAAACGTGTTAGCTCAAGCGTATGGAAATGTAAATAACGTCAGGCGAGCGTAAGGCCGACGGGCCTAGCTCCTTACAGTGCGAAGGCGTCGACGTCGCCCCAGTGGCGGCGCAGCGTAATAGCGGCGGCGGGCTCGGTGTTGTCAAAGACGACCGACCATTGCGTATTGCTGGTGATGTCTTCCGGATTGGGTTCTTGCGCTGCGGCGCGCAGGGCTTCCCAGACAATCGTTTCGTCCTGGGCACCGACATGGGCGTCAAGGACATCGGCGATTGCGACGGCGCGCTCTTTGCCATGGCCCAGCTCGCCATTCTTTTGGTTGGGCAGCACTTCGTCGCCATAGCAGGCGTAGAAGTTCGTAACCTGGCGTACGGGAGTCGCTTTGAAAGCGCGGTTCGGATCGCGCGGGTCCCACTCTACTACGCGCGCGTCACCGGCGGCGTCGTTGATAAAGAAGTGGTAATCGCGTCCTGCCATGGCGTGCATGTCGTAGGCGGAAAGCAGGTCGACAGCTTCTTGCGTGGTGGCGGCACGGTCGAGCACCAGACGGATGGCGAGCGAGGTGTTGATGACGGGCCGTTGCGTGTCCTGGTCGCAGGGCTTGGAATCCAGGGTGAGTACGGCAATGGACACGCCGCATTCGTTAACACCGTCGAGCTGGGCAAGCGGGCCCATCAACGCCGCGGCGCGTCCGGCGACGGAGTCAAGCGGAGTGTTATCGCCCAGGTTGTTAAGGGCGGCAAGCCCGATGGAAGCATAGCCGCCGCGTGGGTGATTGCGCACCAGCAGCGCCGAGGTGTCGTCCTTAAAGTCGTAATTGCGACCGGTGCGCACGCGGCCTTCGGCATCTACGGCGACAAAAGCGCTGCAGGCAAACTGGGGCGCCTGGACATGCGCCGGCACGCCGGGCAACACCTGCGCCACCACGGCATCGATGTAGGCCTGATCGTCGCGCGCGCCAGCGGCGATGATGCGATCGAGATCGTAGTCGTAGGCGATGTCGATTGCGTACAGGTCATAGCCATCCGCGTAGCCGGTCAAGCGTTTGAGCGACGCGGCGGATTTGATTTGCTTGTGATAAACGATACCGGTGGCAGCGGCAAGGCCGACGGCGACTCCCGCGACACCGCAGGTGATGGCAATGTTACGTGGCTTCATGACGGCTCCTCTCGTCCTGTTAGCGCAATTGTCGCAAAAGGAGCGCGGGCATGATGGCTCAACTTGGTGAGCGGCGCGGAATTAAGCACGGAATGAAGAGTGCGGCGCTGGCGTGGCGGGGTATGCTGGAGGGGACCATCAACCCAGCGAAAGGGGAGAGCATGACGGATCAGGAAACGCCCGAGCGCGCGCATGTGACGGCCGATGATATCGAGGCCGCCAACGACCTTATCGACTTTATCGAGGCATGCCCCAGCATGTTCCATACGGCGGCGACCATTATGGCCGAGCTCGACGAGGCGGGCTTTACCTACCTGCCCGAGAATGCGGCGTGGGACATCGAACCGGGCGGGCGTTATTACACGCAGCGCAACACCTCGAGCGTTGTTGCCTTTAAGGTGGGCGAGGACCTGGCCGCGACGTGGGGCGAGGACGGCGTTGCCGGTGACTATCATTTTCAGCTCACGGCGTCGCACAGCGATTCGCCGACGTTTAAGGTCAAGGCCGTGCCTGAGCTTGACGGCGCGGGCGAGACGCTGCGCCTGAACACCGAGGCCTACGGCGGCATGATTGACTACACCTGGTTCGATCGTCCGCTGGCACTCGCGGGCCGCGTGCTGGTGCGCGAAGGCGACCGTATTGAGAGCCGTCTGCTTTCCACCGAGCGTGAGGTCGCTATTATCCCGAGCCTTGCCATCCATATGAACCGCGGCGTTAACGAGGGCTTTGCTCCCAACCGAGCCGTCGACCTGTGCCCACTCATCAGCACCGGCGAACTCAAGCAGGGAGATTTTGACGCCCTGATCGCCGACGAGTTGGACGTTGAGCCCGAGCAAATTTTGGGCCGCGATCTGTTCCTGGTCAATCGTCAGGATGCGCGCATTTGGGGCTGGGCTGACGAGTTTATCTCGACGCCCAAGCTCGACGACCTGGCCTGCGCCTACACCTCGCTGCAGGCATTTTTGGGCGCCGAGAACGCGCACGATGTCTCGGTCTTCTGCTGCTTCGATAACGAGGAGGTTGGCTCCGAGACCAAGCAGGGCGCCATGTCGACGTTCTTGGCCGATGCATTGCGTCGCATTAACGGCTCGCTGGGCTTTGACGACGAGTCGTACCATCGCGCACTTGCCGCCTCGATGCTCGTGAGCTGCGACAATGCACATGCTGTGCACCCCAACCACGCCGAGAAGTGCGACGCTCGCAATCAGGTTGTGCTCAACGGCGGCATCGTCATCAAGGAAGCCGCCAATCAGCACTACTGCACCGATGCCTTTAGCCGCGCAGTGTTCCAGGCCATCTGCGATGACGCTGACGTGCCCACGCAGGCCTTCGCCAACAAGAGCGACATGGCCGGCGGCTCCACGCTCGGCAATCTGTCCAATATGCAGGCGAGCATGCATGCCGTGGACGTGGGCCTGCCGCAGCTGGCCATGCACTCGAGCTACGAGACCGGCGGCGTGCGCGACGTGATGTACGCCATCCGCGCCCTCACGGCCTTCTACGAGCGCAACCTAACCATCAACGGCGCCGAAAGCGTGGAGCTCTAAAAACCTGCCAAAAAGGGACAGGTTTATTTTGCCAGGTTTTATCTGGGCAAATGCAAAGGATGAAACCGAACTAGATTGGTGATGCGTAGCCGCCGAGGTGCAATGTGCCTCGGCGGCTTTTTGTGCACGGAGCACGGCTAATACTAATTTATTGCTATACATGCTTTACGTATCTACCATAGTGTTTTATGATAATTCTGAAGTATTAAGGAGGGGCCATGACCACAACAGCCGCTCAGATCAACGTACGTCTTGATGCCGATCTTAAAAGGAGCGGCGACGCTGCTCTCTCCAGGGCCGGTATGACGCCGAGCCAAGCGGTGCGAGCGCTCTGGCAGCTTGCAGCGTCGCTGGCCGATCGCCCCGGTGCGCTCGAGGATATCCTGCTGCCCAGTCGTGCCCGGGCGGAACAGCGCGAGCGCGAAAAGGCCGCCAAACGTAAACTCGAGCTCATGGATCAGGGATCGAAGCTGTTCGCTGCCGCTTGCCGTGAGTCGGGAATCGATATGGTCAGGGCTCAGCCATCGGACGACGAAGAGCTCAAACGGAATGCATATGCGGATCGCTATGGCGAGGAGATGAGCTGGCTCTATGAGTGAGGCTCTAAAGCGCATCTTGGTTGACACCAACGTGTGGCTCGATTACTTCATTCCCTCACGACGTGGTCGTTCGGCGGCGATTGAGTTTTTACGCGATGCATGCACGGCGCAGGTGGATTTGCTGTATGCGGCGACATCGTCCAAAGACCTGTTCTATTTGATTTCAAGCGAACATAAGGCATGGTATCGGCGAGAGCATGGCTCACTATCCCAAGATGCCGCCGTGGCGGCGACATCACTTGCATGGGATTGCCTCGACGTGTTGTCGCAACTTGCCACGCCGGTACCCTGCGACCTGAGTGACATATGGATGGCGAGCAAGCAGCGTAATCTCCATAGCGATTACGAAGACGATTTAATCATTGCGGCAGCGATACGCTCCCAAGCAGATTTACTGGTCACCAACGATGTCAAACTCTGTTCACACGCGCCTGTCGCAGCAATGAGCGTAGAAGACGCAAAGAATTACTTAGCAACGCTCTAACAATTTGAAGACCCCACAGGTTGAGCAAAAGTCAGCGAGAGCCTGCCGTTTGAGCCAAGGTGCCGTGAAATGAAAAGGCGCTGACCTTCTGGTCGCGCCTTTGAAATTGAACGGCAGATTGGCCAAACGGCGGGCTCGCAGCGTCGACCGGTCCGCCGTTCGTTAGAACGGCGGAACCCATGGGGCTCGCAGCGTCGAGGGGTTCCGGCGTTTGGTAAAACGGCGGAACAAGATTAGTGCTCGATCCAACAACGTAAAGTTTCGCCGGCAATGTCGACGACGTTGTTGAGGGTGGCGGCTAGATGGAACCAGCCAGAGACGTGCGGTGTGATGAGCATGTTGGGCGCATCCCACAGCGGGCTTGTCGCGGGCAGGGGCTCGGGGTCGGTGACGTCGACCGCGGCGCCGGCGAGATGTCCCGACTCCAAGGCGGCAACCAAGTCGTCGGCGACCACAAGGTCGCCGCGGCCGCCGTTGGCAAAGAAGGCGCCCGGCTTCATCGCGGCGAAGAACTCGGCGTTCGCCAGGCCGCGGGTCTCGGGTGTGCTCGGCATAAAGGATGCGACGATGTCTGCCTCTGCCAGGCACTCAGGTAGGGCGTCCATGCCGTCCATGTCCTCAAACACAATGGGGTAGACGAGTGGATGGCGCTTGATGCCGCGGACGTGCGCGCCCATGTTGCGGCAGAGCGTGGCAAAGTGGCCGCCAATGTCGCCCGCGCCCAGCACCAGCACGTTGGCATTTTTGAGCGAGGTAACCGGCCCCAAATCCTCCCAGCGATGCTCGCGCTGCAAGTCGTGATAGCCGGGCAGGCGCTTCATCATGGAAAGGACCATGGCAAACATGTGCTCGCTCACGGCCTGGCCGTAGGCGCCGATCGAGCAAGACAGCTTGGCTTCAGCCGGCACGGTGCCGGCGGCCAAGTAATCGTCATAGCCGGCGGTCTGCAATTGCAGCAGCTGGAGATGCTCGCATGCGGTAAGCAAGGCAGGGTCTATGTTGCCCAAGATTACGTCGGCGTTGGCGACCTGCTCACGCGTGATGGCGTCGGAGCTCGTGTAGATAAAGTCCTCGCCCGGAGCACTCGACTCAAGAATTGCGCGATGGCGGTCGTTGACGGGCAGCAAAACCAGGATGTTCACAAGCAGTCATCTCCGCTCAGCCTGCCAAAAAGGGACAGGTTTATTTTGGCAGGTTTTATCAGGCAAAACGTTCAAATAAAACGCCGGATGCAAGACGAGCGTGCCCGTCAGCATCCGGCGCATCTGCGGCTACCAGCTCAGCAGCTCGTAGCCGTCCTCGGTCACCACGAGCTGTACCTCGCACTGAGCCGAATCGCTGCCGTCCTTGGTGCGCACGCACCAACCGTCACCCTTGCTAATCTTGATGTCGGGCGCTCCGGCGTTGACCATGGGCTCGATGGTAAAGACCATACCCGGGGCCATGATGGTGTCCACATCGGGCGCCTCGGTGGTAAAGCCTACAAACGGGTCCTCGTGGAACTCCTTGCCAATGCCGTGTCCGCCGTACTCGCGCACCACGCTAAAACCGGCGTCCTCGACCGTCTTTTGCACGGCCTCGGCCATCACGGACAGCGGTAGCCACGGCTTGACGGCAGCCAGGCCCGCTTCCACGCTGGCGCGGGTGACGTCGACCAGGTGCTGGCGCTCGGCAGAGACCTCGCCGATGCAGAACATGCGGCTCGAGTCGCTAAAGTAGCCGTCCAAAATCGTGGAGCAGTCCACGTTGATGATGTCGCCCTCGTGCAGCACGTCCGTATCGCAGGGGATGCCGTGGCAGACCACATCGTTGATTGAGGTGCACACGCTCTTGGGGTAACCCTCGTAGTTGAGGTCGGCCGGCGTGCCACCGTGCTCGACGGTGTAGTCGTAAATCATCTGGTCGATCTGGTTGGTGGTCATGCCCGCGGCGATGTGCTCGCCTACGTAGTCGAGCACGCCCACGTTGATGGCGGCGGAGCGCTTGATGCCCTCGATATCGGCGGGCGTCTTGTAGAGCGTGCGGGGCAGAACCTCCCAGCCCTCTTCCCACAAGCGCTCGAGGCGCTCATCAAAGGTGCTATGGCATTTCTTATATTTTTTGCCGCTGCCGCACCAGCAAGCGTCGTTGCGGCCGGGCACGGGTCCTTTGTCAAACATGGCTAACTTCCTTTCATCCGCAGCTAGTATAGCCCACCCACGCGTCTATAAAAGTTGCGGTGATATAGTTCCGATTTAAGCGGTTTAACAGCACAAATAGGAACTATATCACCGCAACTGATGGAGCGGGATGGCGGGCACTAGCTGCTGCGTGGTTTTGCTAGTAGCTCACCTGGCAGGGGATGCCGAGGGCGCGCACGCGTGCAGCAATCTTGTCGAGCACCTCGGGCGCCGCTTTAGCAAGGCCGGCGACCGGTGTTTCGCGCGCCACCGTGTAAATGGTCGCCTCCTGTGGGCGAATGCGCTCGAGCGCCGAGAGCCAAGGGCCAACGTACTCCTCGCCGGTGTTATCGAGAGACTTGCCCCGGTACTCACCGCTCAAAAACATCGTCTGGATAATGACGCGGCCGTTAAAGCTCGCGAACGTCTCTATCTGGTGCTCTACATCGTAGGGGCCAACGGGCTGGTCGAGCAGCTGGATAAATGCCGGGTCAACCGTATCGAGCTTGAGGATGTTGTCGTCGACCATCATGAGTGCATCGTGCACCTGGGGACGGTCGGCGCGCGTGCCGTTGGAAAGCACGGCAATCTTGGTGTTTGGGGCCAGCTGGTCGCGCAGCGCGATGGCACCGGCGATGGCCTGCGGAAACTCAGGTGCGGCGGTTGGTTCGCCGTTGCCGGCAAACGTGATTACATCGGGCAGCTCGCCCTCGATTGCCATCTCGTGCAGCTTGGCCTCGAGTGCATCGAGCACCACGGCAGCCGTGTTATAGGACTCGTGGCAGGGGCGCTCGGCGTTGAGACCGTTCTCGCAGTAGATGCAGTCGAACGTGCAGATCTTGCCGCTCGCCGGCATCATATTGACACCGAGCGAAAGGCCCAGGCGACGGCTGCGGACGGGTCCAAAGATGGGGCTGGCATTTAAAAACGTAGACATAGGCATATGCTCCTCAAGACAATTGTGCCTAAGCATAGCATCGGCTCCAAAGCAAGGTGTAGGCTCTTGCTTTACAAGTTTCGTTTTTTCACGTCGCTCATTATGCCGTGCCATGAAAAGCCTCGGGTCGGGTACAGTTAATCTGTTAACAAGTCGTAAGGCAATGCGGGTCCATCCAATCGTACTGACGTGCAACTGGATGGGCGTTGATGATGGGGGCACAACATGGATTTTACGGTCGAGAATGCGGGCACTACGATCGCCTGCCGCGAGTATGCCGGCCCGGATGTATCGTCCGATACGCCCGCCTTGGTGTGCGTGCACGGCGCCTGCGTCGACGGTGTCTTTTTTGACGGTATCGCCCGCGAGCTTGCCTTTGACTATCGCGTCATTACCTACGACCGGCGCGGTTGCGGCGAGAGCGGCGACGCTGCAGACGGACGCTACGACCTCGCCGTCCAGGCCGCCGACCTACAGGCTGTTATCGAGCATATTGGCACTCCGGCAAACGTGCTCGCGCACAGTGCCGGTACGTTGGTGGCCCTGGAGCTTCTCCGTGCAAACCCCGCCATAATCTCGCGTGCGATTCTGCATGAACCCGCCGTGACGGATGAGGGCGCCGGCCTGGGCGCGGCCCCGGTTTTGCTCGAGATGATCGCCGCGGGAAAGGTCTCCAGGGCATTACGGGCCTTTCTGGGCGCCATCGGCGATTCGGACCCTGAAGCCCCCAAGTTAACCGAGGCGGAAGCCAAGCATGCCCTGCGCAACGGCCGCAGTTTCATGGCGAACGAATACGGGATTACTATGACCTGCGTTCCCGATTGGGATAGCGTCCGTGCGTCGAAAACGGTGGCCGCCGTGCTCCTGGGCGAGCTCTCGATTGGCACGCCCCGCGAGGCGGGCACGAGGGTGGCGGCTGAGCTTTTGGACTGTCCGCTCGTAATGGTTCCCGGCGCGCACAACGGCCTGCGCGATCGCCCGGGAGCGGCTGCCCAGACTGTCCTTGGCATCCTGGGGCTCTAACACCCGCAATAGCCAAAGCAGGCTTCATCCGCAAACGTTTCGGCATTGTTAACAAATGTGTTCAAAACCTCACGTCTGCGGCTTCAATCGCGCCGTCTGCCAACTCATAAAAATGTAACAGCATTCACGT
>UQUD01000055.1 GCA_900544225.1 uncultured Collinsella sp. | reverse complement strand
CGTGACCCTTGCCGCTCGCGAGCACGTTCGCGACCTGGGCGAGCTCGACGACGACTGGGGCATGAGCGAGATCCGCTGGCAAAAAGCACTCGACGCTTACCACGAGCAGCACGAGGAAATCCTCACCGACGGAGATGCCCGCAGCGCCGCGATGTTTTCCATTGACGAGTCCGACGAGAAGACCGCGCACGTATGGCACGTGCACCAGATCTTTGCCGACGAGGATGGCGACCACGACTTTGGCATCATGGGCGATGTCGATCTGGACGCCACGCAAGACGGCGGCGAGGTCATCTTCAAAAACTACCGCGTCGGCTTTATCGAGGACCTGCTCGAGGACTAGCCGAACATACTGGAACGAAACGAAGCGGGGTCGCTGGCAACATCGCCAGCGGCCCCGCTTTTTGCGCGATACGCTATCCCCTACTCGGTATCCTCGACCTCATACGAATCCGCCTCGGCTGGCTCATCATTTGTCTCCGGCGCAGCCCCGCGCGCCTCGTCAAAGGCGGCCTTCATGGTCTTGTTGCCCCACGTGAGCTTGCGAATGGTAAGATCATCGGCCTTCTTGTTGGCCAGGCGCAGATTGTTCTCGGAGGACAGCAACGCCTCCTTGGTTTTCTGCAGATGGCTAATCGTCTTGTCGATCTCATCGATTGCCGTTTGGAACTTGCGGCTCGCGATCTCGTAGTTGCGGCCGAAATCGTTCTTGAACTTCTCCATCTTGGCTTCGAAGTTCGTGACGTCGATATTCTGCTGTTTGTACTCCGCCAGCTCCTGCTTATAGCGCAGCGAACCCATGGCGGCGTTGCGCAGCAGCGTGATCATGGGAATAAAGAACTGCGGGCGAATCACGTACATCTTCTCGTAGCGATAGCTCACGTCCACGATTCCCGCGTTGTAAAGCTCGCTCTCGGGCTCGAGCAGCGTGCAGAGCACCGCGTACTCACAGCCTTTCTGGCGACGATCGTGATCGAGTTTCTTAAAGAAGTCCTCGTTTTTATGCTTGGTCGCGGTCTCGTCGTTCTCGTTTTTCATCTCGAACATAATCGAAATGACCTCGTTGCCGCTTGCGTCGCACTCGCGGAAGATAAAGTCGCCCTTGGTACCCTCGGACGCATCGTTATCTTTCTCGAAGTACGCGTTAGGAAACGCCGTCATGCGCAGGCGATTGAACTCGGTCTCGCAGTGCTGCTCGAGTGACTCGCCCACCATCTTGGTGGACAGGCGGACCTTCATGTCCTTAAGGCGCTCAATCTCTTCATCCTTGTAGCGGATCAGTTCATCGCTCGCGCGCTTGGCCTGCGCAAGCTCGAGCTCGTGTGCCGCCTTGGCTTGCTCCTCGCGAGAATCGCGCACCGCCAGTTCGCTCGTCAGCTTGGCACGTGCCTCATCGCGCTCTCGCTCCGCCGCGGCGACCGCCTCTGACAGGTTCATTTTTGCCATCAGTTCCTGCTCGCGCAGCTGGGCACGCAGGCCCTCGGCCTCTTGCTCGGACTGAGCCTTTGCGGCGGAAAACTTCTCTTGCACCTTCGCGCGATAGTCAGTAAGCGCGCGCTCGGCCTCGCTGCGAGCGGCATCGAGCTCACGCTGCGACTCTGCCGCGGCAGCGGCAAGCGCCATCTCCTGGGCCTTGTCCGCCGCGGCAAGCCTGGCCTGCAGCTCGGCAATCTGAGCGTCGCGTGCAGCTAAATCGTTTTGAGCAGCGTTGCGCGCCGCCGACTCGGCAAGCTTTGCTTCGTCATCTTTGCGCCCAAGCTGCGCACGCAGGCTATCAATCTCACGCTGGAGTTCGGCATTCTCTTTTTGAGCATTGGCTCGTGCCTCAACCGCCGCGCGCTGGCTTGCACTCTCGCGCTCTGCGGCAGCGCCCTCGAGCTTAGCGCGCAGCTCGGCAAGCTCAGCATCGCGCTTGGCAACCTCTTGCGCCAGTTTCTGATCCGCAGTGTTCTTCTGCTCGACAAGCTGGGCATTGCGCTGAGACTCTGCCTGTTGCAAGGCAGCCGTCGAACGCGAGCGCTCAAGCTCCAGCGCCTGCTCACCCTCACGCTGGACTGCCTTCACACGCTCATCCAGGTCGCGCGAGAACTCGGCATCGCGCACCTGCTTAACGATATCCGCATAGCCGGATGCATCGACCTTAAAAACTTCGCCGCAATGCGGGCACTTGATCTCGTTCATAGCAGCTCCTCGATGGACGCAAATATCAACCGGCTACACTCTACCGCGCCGCGCGGACAAAAAAGGCGCCGCCGCCATAATGGCAACGGCGCCAGAACCACCACAAAGGTGCCTGTCCCCTTTGTGGTGGCTCTGGCGCCCTATAACCCAAAGAAGCTAAGAATCTGATCGCGGCTTACGGGCTTGTAATCGTTGGCATCGAGACCGACATCGTAGCGAAAGATAGGGCGCTCGCGATCGCGGTTGCGTGCGTTGGCGCGGTCACCCCTGCTGTGGATATGCCCATGCAGCATAATGGCGCCACGTGCCTTGCCGTTCCAGCTGAGCATGGGGTAGTGGCTCATAACCAGACGATGGCCCTTGGCATAGCCGGGAGCAATCTCCAGGTAATCGCGCACGTCTTCCCAAATCTGCGGGGCGTCTGGATCTTCCCAGTCGCCGTCATGGTTACCGCGGATGAGCGTCACGTTCTGGCATTCGATACGCTCGCGCAGGTGCACGGCATCCGCTAGGGGCAAACGATAGGTAAAATCTCCCAGGATGTAGAGACGGTCGTCCGCAGCCACGCACTCATTGATGGCATCGATGACCTTGCGGTTCATCTCCTCGACCGAATCAAACGGCCGATCCATATCGTGCAAGATATTCGTATCGCCCAGGTGCAGGTCGGCGGTAAACCACATCATCGTCTATGCCCTCATTTCGCAACGTGTTCAACTCGTGCTAAGTATACAGACGTAGCGATGCGGCGGTTATCCAAAGAGCCCGCCGAACAGTCCGCGGCGGCGCTTGTCTTGCTTTTTCGAAGCGTCACCCTGAGTTTTCTTGTCCTGCCGCATCTTACGGTCCTGTTCCAGCTCATCGTCATCGAGTAGCACATCCCACTCAAACGGATCATCTGCCAGATCAAACAGGTCATCGTCATCAAACATGGCAGCCTCCATTGCCGACTAGCGAGCATCCACCACGTAGAGCCCAACGCGCACCTGATGCCACGGACTGCGCTCGGGGGCAACCTGTTGCACACGGGCCTCAAATACGTCCTCGTGGCCGTAATACATCATCAAGGACAGTGGGCCGACCTCGTTTCCCGGAACGTAGCCAAGTTTGGTCTTGCCATAGTAGATCGCAACTGCCTCGGGGTCATGGGGATTATCGCGCTCGGCACACAGCGTCAGTTTATCGCCCGCTTTAAGATCGCCCAAGACCAAGGCGCCATCGGTATACTGAAATCCTGCAATGTGAAATGACAGAAGAACACGCGAAGGCTCGTACATAGCAGCTCCTCTAACGGCCGGATAAACCGGCGCTTAACCTTATTGAGAAGTCTACGAACTCGTGCGGACAAAATTTCACCCGCCCGTGCCTTTCGCTCATTTGTCGCAACGCTCACATGACAGAACGCTTGCAAATAAGATAGGAATACGCGGATGGCACCTGTTGCAGCGGGTCTTGCCAACTCCGATACACGTTTTCATCGTAAGAAATGACCGCCTTCGCTTGCGCGGAGACGGCCATTTTGTTTGCCCTATGTCATCTGATTCTAATGCACAAACATGCGCACGAACTTGTGCTTCCAGCTTGCGTAAGGGGCATAGCGGAATGGCACGTCCAGCCACGTTGCCTTGTTCACGATGCTCTTCTTGTGGCTAAACGTATCGAAGCTCTCGCGGCCATGGTACTGGCCTATACCGCTCGCACCCATGCCGCCAAAGCCCATATGGCTCGTAGCCAAGTGCATGATCGTGTCGTTGACGCAGCCGCCGCCAAAGGGCACGTAGCGCACAAAGCGCTGCTGAACCGCGCGATCCTGACTAAAGACATACAGGGCCAGCGGCGTCGGACGATCCGTAATAAACGTCTCGGCCTCGTCTAAGCTCTCAAACGTCAGCACCGGCAAGATGGGACCGAAGATTTCTTCCTGCATCACGGCGTCATCGGGGGACACGCCGTCCAAAATCGTCGGCTCAATCTTGAGCGAAGCCTCGCGCGCGGCACCTCCAAACACGACCTTATCGGAATCGATCAGCCCGCGTACGCGTGCGAAATGCTTGGCGTTGACGATATGCCCGTAATCCTCGTTATCGAGCGGATGCTCGCCAAACATGCGACGAACCTCCTCCTTGATGAGGCCCAGCAGCTCATCGTGCACGCGCGTATCGACCAGCAGGTAGTCGGGCGCCACGCAGGTCTGCCCCACATTGAGCCATTTACCAAAGGCGATACGCCGCGCCGCGACCTTCAAGTTTGCCGTCGCATCCACGATGCAGGGACTCTTACCGCCCAGCTCAAGCGTCACGGGCGTAAGGTTTTTACTTGCGCGCTCCATGACGAGCTTGCCGACCGGAACGCTACCGGTAAAGAAGACCTTGTCCCAGCACTCGTCGAGCAGCGCTTCGTTTTCGGTGCGCCCGCCCTCGACAACCGTCACCAGGCGCGGATCAAATGTCTCTTCACAGATTTGCCTGAGCACCGCGCTCGATGCCGGAGCATAGGCGCTCGGCTTGATGACCACGGTGTTACCCGCAGCGAGCGCGCCGGCGAGCGGCTCAAGCGTCAGCAAAAACGGGTAGTTCCACGGAGCCATGATGAGCGCGACGCCATAGGGCACGGCTTGCGTTTTGCACACACTCACGGCGTTGGCAAGGTCGCACGGACGCAGGCGTGGACGACTCCATCGAGCCACATGCGCGATCTGATGACGAATCTCGGAAAGCGAGGTGCCGATCTCGCACATATAGGCCTCGTCATGCGGCTTTCCCAAATCGGTCTTGAGCGCATGGGCAATATCGGCCTCGTGGGCCCGTACCGCATCGCGTAAACTCACGAGCGCACGACGTCGAGCATCGACATCAAACGTGGCGTGCGTCTTAAAGTAGGCGCGCTGATCGCCGACGATGCGCGCAATTTCCTCGGTGCTCATGGACCCTCCTAGTTCTCGCCCTCAAACATACCACCTGCAACGACTTCGTACATATGCTCGAGCTCCAAGCGGTCCATCAAAAGCGGAACGGGGTACAGGGGATTGGCCTCGGCATCGGCATGCGCCGCCATTTCAGGAATGTCGGAGCGGCGAATACCTGAGACATATTTGGGGATTCCCAGGGCCCCGTTCATGCGGTCGACCCAATCGATAAAGGCCTCGGCCGCAAGACCATCCTGTGCGGTAGCCGACGCAATGCCCGCCATGCGAGCGAGGTCGGCAAGCTTGGGGGCGGCGGCGTCACCATAAGCGCGAAGCATATGCGGCAGGATGATGGCGTTAGCCAAGCCGTGCGGAATCCCATAACGCCCGCCCAAGCTGTGTGCGATGGCATGAACGTATCCAACATAGGAGCGCGTAAAGGCAACACCCGCCTTATACGCCGCCGAAAGCATATTGCGGCGCGCACGCATGTTGTCGCCATGCTCATAGGCCTCGAGCAAATTGTCGTAGATGAGCTGAACCGCCTGTCGCGCCATCTTGCGCGTATAGGGCGTGGTGCTTCGCCCGATAAAGGCCTCGACGGCATGCGTCAGGGCGTCCATGCCCGTCTGCCCCGTAATGGAGGCGGGCAGGCCGCGCGTAAGCTCGGGGTCGTGCACCGCAAGGCGCGGGATAAGCACAAAGTCGTTAATGGGGTACTTGTAGTGCGTCTCGTCATCAGTAATTACCGCTGCAAGTGTGACCTCGCTTCCCGTGCCTGCCGTGGTGGGAACGGCGATGAGCAGCGGCAGGCGACGATGAATCCGCAGCAGCCCGCGCATCTTGTTGATGGGCTTGTTTGGCTGCGCGATGCGTGCTCCCACGCCCTTGGCACAGTCCATGGCCGAACCACCGCCAAAGCCGATAATGGCCCGGCAGTCGTTCTCGCGATACAGCGCCGCCGCTTCCTCCACGTTTGAGACCGTGGGGTTCGCACGCGTTTCGGCATAGACCGTAACGCCAATTCCCCTGGATGCGAGCGCCGTCTCGAGCGGCGCCGTGAGCCCCAGACGGGCAATGCCGGGATCCGTTACCATAAGAACCCGCTGTATCGAGCGCTTTTGAAGCACCGCGGGCATATACTCGGCATGCTCCAGAATGCGTGGCTCGGTATAGGGCAGCACCGGCAATGCGATGCGAAAAATCGTTTGATACGTTCGGCACCAGGCGCGGCGGGCTAGATGCATAAAGGAAACTCCTTCATTTGTTGATTCGTCAACATTTGCTCGACCGATTGTACTCAGCGGTGGTCAAAGACGGCCTGCCAATCGTTAATCAATCAACATCTTCATATCTCAAAATTGTTTTATTAAAAATCATTCCTAATAGGCTTCACTTTCAGTCTCATTTATGGATAATAGAACTCGTCAAGACGCACGTCCGGAGAGGGCCCTTATGGGACCGGGCGAGCGCACCATCGCCATCGATCGAAAGGATCGAATCATGAAGTTTGTTTGCCCCGTTTGCGGTTATGTGGAAGAGTTCGACGGCGACCAGCTGCCCGAGGACTTCAAGTGCCCCCAGTGCGGCGTTCCCGGTTCTCGTTTCCTGAAGCAGGAGGAGGGTCAGCTCGAGTGGGCTGCCGAGCACGTCGTGGGCGTCGCCAAGATGGAGGGCGTCTCCGAGGACATCGTTGCCGACCTGCGCGCCAACTTTGAGGGCGAGTGCTCTGAGGTCGGTATGTACCTGGCCATGGCTCGTGTCGCTCATCGCGAGGGCTATCCCGAGATCGGCCTGTACTGGGAGAAGGCTGCCCACGAGGAGGCCGAGCACGCCGCCAAGTTCGCTGAGCTCCTGGGCGAGGTCGTGACCGACTCCACCAAGAAGAACCTCGAGATGCGCGTTGAGGCCGAGAACGGCGCCACCGCCGGCAAGACCGATCTCGCCAAGCGCGCCAAGGCCGCTGGTCTCGATGCCATCCACGACACCGTGCACGAGATGGCTCGCGACGAGGCTCGCCACGGCAAGGCTTTCGCCGGCCTGCTCAAGCGCTACTTCGGCTAAGCCAAACGCCTGAGAGACATTCTCTAGCTTTATAAGGCCCGGACCGTATTGGTTCGGGCCTTTTTGTGTCTCGAGGACTCGTTAACGCCCTGAAATAGAACTATCTTCGGCATCGGTTTCTCGTCAAAAACTAAGTGAGTAGACTTTTTGGAACTTGCCGAGCACACCATCCATATTGCTTTATAAAGCCGCAGGTAAATGACTTGCTGCAAAACGACCTGGTCGCCATCAAGCCAAAAGTCTACTCACTTAGTTCCGCAGCCGTCCACGATCGAACTGCTTTGTGTCTAACGGGCATCTTTCCGTCGATTACTCCCAATTTTGTCCAGTCAACAAATAGTTCAGACCGGAGTAATGCCTCAGCCCTTTGCTCATCCGAACTTTTATCACGATATTCAGCATCGAGCATCCTGCATACGGCCTTAACGATCGCGCGGAATCTATCCTCATCGGATATCTGTCTGTGTGTCAGGAGAAGTACATCGTAGCCCATGGCCTGAAGGGCTGTCATGCGGTCAGCGTCACGCAAGCCATCCCCTGCGCGTCCGTGCGAGGCCTTTCCCTGACATTCAATGGCCACCTGTCGCTTACCGTCCGGTGAAGAAAGAAGTAGGTCGATATATACACGGGACTTTCCCACAATCGCTCGAGCACTTGTGCTTAACGTCACTTCAACATTAAGCTCTATGCCGCAAAAACCTTCGCCTCCCAGGGATCGCGGCAGTGCAAGTAGCAAATACGCCTCGACCTCAAAAGGCGACGCGGCACCCAATGGAACGAGTTGCGATACCGCCATAAATCTATTGCCGTAACGCATCCCGCAAACATCTGAACAAAAACGGTCAAGGTCTCCGCCCAAAACCAAAGCGTCTCGACGCCATAAATTTGAGGCGGTGCCGTCCTCGGACGGGCAGCGCACCCAACCGAACGTTGTCGAAATCGCGCCCGAATCAATTGCACGCGAAAGCTCCGCCTCAAGTGCCGCCGGCAGGGCACACACCGCAAACAGGCCGCACATCTCCGCCAACACAAAAAGAAGCTGAAGATCCGTCAGATGCCGCGACATGATGAATGCCGTCAGTAGAGGAGACGTAATCAAAAATCCATGCTCCGTTTCCAGCACGGATTCCCTGGGAAGCTCGCCCAGAAACAGCCGCTGCCTAATGCTGGCAGAGCATGTCCGTTTGCTTCTCGTCCGAACCAATGTATACAACGGAAAGCCGAGTGCAACCGCAGCCGTCGGGTTACGGGCGAGGTCATATCGCTGCCGGTCTTCTTCCGGTCGCGGAAGCGGCGGACACAAAGCGCGGACTTGAGGGGGCAAACGCCAGTATCTAAAAGCCGATATGTCACAAAGTAAATCCTTCATAGGCACAGGAAAACACGAATTTCAACCCAGCCTGTCTCGCATTGGGGCGAACGCACCAAAAATGG
This sequence comes from uncultured Collinsella sp., assembly GCA_900544225.1. Classification (GTDB taxonomy): domain Bacteria; phylum Actinomycetota; class Coriobacteriia; order Coriobacteriales; family Coriobacteriaceae; genus Collinsella. The sequence continues at coordinate 3,543 of UQUD01000055.1, read as the reverse complement.
CACCGAACGGACTGCTAAGTTTTCAACAGCCCTCCCCAACTGACCAAAAGCTTGCCGAAAGCTGGACGAAGCACTGTTGAAAACCCCATTTTTTTCTCATGCAGAAGCTTTGCGCGGCAAGTGAGTAGACTTTTTCGAACTTGCCGCGCAGACCATCCATATTGCTTTATAAAGTCGCAGGTAAATGACTTGTTACAAAACTGCCTGGTCGCCAAAGTTCCAAAAGTCTACTCACTTAGGTTGCAGAGTGCCCCCATTGGCTGCAATTCCAAGGTATTAAGCACTTCCGGACCCAGATCGTCATACTGGACAAGAATTTGAGTCGAGTTTTCAGGGACAAATGCACCATCGGCACACCAATAACAGTCACTGATATCGATAAACGGAATACCCGAGCGCGTGAGGGCCCGCACAAAAGAGCTTCCACCCGTTCCGCGCTCCGCAACCACAGTGCAGTAAAGACCTGCGTCTGCATGCTCGATCGAGACCTCCCCTGCCGGAAACGCCTTCCGTACAAGCGCCGCTAGGCCATCACGCGCCTCGCGAGCACGAACGCGCATGCGGTTCACATGTCGCTCGTAATCACCCGATTCCAGCAAACGAGCCAAAGCGACCTGGTCAACAGAACTCACCGACGAGGCGTAAAAACCAAGGTTGCGCCTAAACCGCTCCATTAGCTCGTCGGGCAGCACCATGTACGCTAGACGCAACGCCGATGACAGGCTCTTCGAAAACGTGTCGGTGTAGATAACCGACTGGGCGGCATCGATCGACGCGAGCGCGGGAATCGGTTTGCCGGCAAGGCGAAACTCACAATCAAAGTCATCTTCGATGAGATACCGACCCGGTCGCTCGGCGGCCCAGCTGAGCAGCGCGTAGCGACGCGCAATGCTCGTCACAAGGCCGGTCGGATACTGATGGGACGGCATCAGATGAAGGACATCGGTCCCGCTTTTCTGCAGAGTGCTCAAGACCACGCCCTCATCATCCAACGGGATATGTCGAACTTTGCAGCCCATGGCCTGATAGATGCGCGTCAGGCGCAAATAGCCCGGATCCTCAACGGCATACACCTTGTCGGCTCCAAGCAACTGAACCAACATGGTATCGAGCAGCTGGGCGCCCGCACCGATAACGATGTTGTCGGGGTCGACATTCATACCCCTTGTCCCGCGCAGGTGGTGAGCAATTGCGCGTCGTAGCCGAGCGGTGCCCTGTGCCGGCGCAGTCGAAAAGATTTCGCGTTCGTCTTCGGATGCCAGCGTCGCCCGCAGCGCGCTTTGCCAAAGCCGCGCCGCCTCCAAAGCGGAAGGAGAAAGCGCATCAAATCGCTCGACCTGTCCGTTGATATCATGTGCGCTGGGGCCCGCGGAGACGGCATCTCGGTCGATGCCCTCCGCAGCCGAAGGCAAAACCGGTGCATCCGGAAGCTCGCAAGCGTAGTAGCCCCGACGCGGCATTGAGCAAATATAGCCCTCGGCAAGTAACTGGTTATATGCATTCTCGATGGTAATGACACTGATTCCCAGATGACTGGCAAAGGCGCGCTTAGACGGAAGATGTTCCCCCGCCGCAATGCGTCCAGCTACGATATCATCTCGAATTTGCTGGTAAACATACTCATAGAGCGATGCTTCGCCGCGTTTTTCCAAATTGTAGTCAAGCATGTGTTTGCCACCTGACCTTATCGCGCTGTTCAATCTGGTATTAGTCTGACCTTGTAATTATCTCGAAAACTGAGTATTTCGCCATACCCAGCTCCCCGATAGGATGTTCCGTCAAGCAATGCACATGCCAACCAAGGGAGCAACCATGGTAGAACAGACCAGCAAGGCCGATCGCGTCAAACTCAACCGCGAGCTCGCGCAGATGCTCAAGGGCGGCGTCATCATGGACGTCACCACTCCCGAGCAGGCACGCATCGCCGAGGAGGCAGGCGCCTGCGCCGTCATGGCTCTCGAGCGCATCCCGGCCGACATCCGTGCCGCAGGCGGCGTCTCGCGTATGAGCGATCCCAAGATGATCAAGGGCATCCAAGAGGCCGTCTCCATCCCCGTCATGGCCAAGTGCCGCATCGGTCACATTGTCGAGGCGCAGATCCTGCAGGCCATCGAGATCGATTACATCGACGAGTCCGAGGTTCTCTCCCCCGCCGATGACGTTTATCACATCGACAAGACCCAGTTTGACGTGCCGTTTGTCTGCGGCGCCCGCGATCTGGGCGAGGCGTTGCGCCGTGTTGCCGAGGGCGCCACGATGATTCGCACCAAGGGCGAGCCGGGCACGGGCGACGTCGTCCAAGCCGTGCGCCACATGCGCAAGATCCAAAAGCAGATCCGTGACGTTGTCGCTCTGCGCGATGATGAGCTCTTTGAGGCAGCCAAACAGCTGCAGGTTCCGGTCGAACTGGTCCGCGAGGTCCATGCCACGGGCAAGCTTCCCGTCGTGAACTTTGCCGCCGGCGGCGTAGCGACCCCCGCCGACGCCGCGTTGATGATGCAGCTGGGTGCCGAGGGCGTCTTTGTCGGCTCGGGTATCTTTAAGAGCGGCGACCCCGCTAAGCGCGCCGCCGCCATCGTCAAGGCCGTGGCAAACTTCACCGATGCCAAACTCATCGCCGGGCTTTCGGAGGACCTGGGCGAGGCCATGGTGGGCATCAACGCCGACGAGATCGAGATCATCATGGAGGAGCGCGGGCGCTAGTCCAGCAGAAAGGATCGCACATGAGCGATTATGCAGACCAAACGGTCGCCGTGCTGGCGGTCCAAGGCGCTTTTGCCGAGCACGAGGCAAGACTATCTGAGCTGGGCGCGCACTGTATTGAGCTGAGGCAGGCGGCCGATTTGCAGCAGAACTTTGACCGCCTGGTCCTCCCCGGCGGCGAGTCCACCGTTCAGGGCAAGCTACTTGCCGAACTCGGTATGCTCGAGGGGCTTCGCATCCGCATTGTTGAAGGCATGCCTGTATTGGGGACTTGCGCCGGCTTGATTCTGCTGGCGCGCGACCTTGCCGCCCACGACGATAAGGGGACGCCGCGCCTGGCAACCATGGATGTGCTCGTTGAGCGTAATGCCTATGGCAGACAGCTCGGCAGCTTTCGCACCAAGGGGCGGGTAGACGGTATCGACGGTGAAGTGCCGCTGACGTTTATCCGTGCACCCCGCATCGTCAAGGTGCACGGCAATGCCAAGGCCCTGTCCGAAGTCGATGGCCGCATCGTCGCCGCCCGTCAAGACAACCAGCTCGGCGTCACCTTCCACCCCGAGCTCGACGACGACGCCCGCCTCCACGAGCTCTTCCTCCAAATGTAGGCAGAAAACAAAAGAGCGTGGATTTTCGAACGCATAGCAAATGAGAGTGGATAATCTCCCACTTTGAGCTCGAATGCAGACTCAAACCGGGAGATTATCCACTCTCATACTATGTAGTCGTTTAAGAACGTCCCCAATGACTACCTTGGATCATGGCAATGCCGATGTTTTGGCACTGACAGACACTATGACCCAATCCGAGGGCACTAAAAAGATAGGAGCCCCCGCTCGT
>UQUD01000054.1 GCA_900544225.1 uncultured Collinsella sp. | reverse complement strand
GCCCTCGCGGCCTAGTCGCTATTTAGGGCGTCCAAGATTTGGGGCGCAGTTCACAACGGGACGGGCCTTTTCTGTTATCAAATGTCAGAAGGGACAAGCGCAGCCGTTAAAACCGTCAGCCAGTCCATGAACGTTAGTCCACGCGCTTGTCGCCCATAAAGAAGACGGCCACCGTGCCAGGGCCGGTATGCGAGCCAATCAGAGCACCGATGCTATTGATCTCAATCTTACCTTTGAGCTGCGGAACCTGTTCCTCTATCAGTGCCGCAACGGCCTCGGCGTCCTCGCGACACGCCGAGTGCGACATGATGCACTTGCCCGAATAGTTCGCGCCGTCCTGCACATGCGCCATCACGGTCTTGGCCATCTCGGAGATCGCGCGCTTCTTGGTGCGAATCTTCTCACGCGGCGCCAGCTCACCTTCGCAACCGACCGTCATAAGCGGGCAAATCTTGAGCGCCGTGCCGATGATCGCGCTCGCGGCCGAAATGCGACCGCCGCGCAGGTAGCTCGACAGATCGGTCGAGAAGAACCAGTGGTGCAGGTTGAGTTTATGCTCCTCAATCCAAGCGGCCGTCTCGTCGAGCGAAGCGCCGCTATCGCGAACGTCGGCGGCACATTCCGCCAGCAGGCCAAAGCCCGAAGACGCCGCCAGCGAATCGATGACGCGTACCTTGCCGCCCTGGGGATAGCGATCCGCAAGCATCTGCGCCGCAACGCAGGCCGATCCATACGTGCCCGAAATACCCGACGACAACGCCAGATGCAGCACGTCTTTACCCTCGGCAACAAACGGCTCCCAAAACTCCTCGTACTCACCCACACTCACCTGAGACGTCTTGGGCATGGCGCCCGCGGCAATCTGGGCAAAAAACTCGTCCGGCGCAATCGACTGATACAGATCGTCCGTATAGACAACATCGTCGATCTCGTAATGAAAACACACGACAGGGATATTGCGCGATTCAAAGAACTCACGGGTTCGATCGGCGGCGGATTCACAGGTCAGGACAAAATCACTCATATGAGGCTCCTTACTCAGTACTGCGCAAATTATCGCACAGCAAGCGTGAATACGGTACAAATGTCCACTATTTACCAAATTGAACCAAAGGTAGTGAACATCTTTACCGTCATCATCTCTATCGATCCCGGAGGTATGCGCCTGCAAAGACGACTCTACATCTCCATTCAACCGCCATATCCACCTCAACTAAATCGATTTACCAAACCGTTCGGCCAACAATTTGACCTCCCATCTCCAATCGAAACAAAAGCAGCGCATACTGATAAACGTTTGACGCTGTTTTATCAGTTTTACCAACCATATCGGAAGGTGTTTCATGGTCGCATTCGATCGCAATCCGCAAGACTTTAAGTATCTGCGTCTGCTGTCGAGACAATTTCCCACCGAGCAATCCGCGTTTACCGAGATCATCAATCTCTCGGCCATTCTCAACCTGCCCAAAGGCACCGAGCATTTTATGAGCGACGTGCACGGCGAGTACGAAGCCTTTATGCACATCCTCAACAACTGCTCGGGCGTCGTGCGCGAACATGTCGACGAGATCTTTGGCGACACACTCACCTTTGACGAAAAGGGCGAGCTGTGCACGCTCATCTACTATCCGCGCGAGAAGATCGAGCTGGTCCGCAGCCAGCACGAGGACTCCCCCACCTGGTACAAGACCATGCTCGACCAACTCATTGTGGTTGCCCGCTCGCTTTCGAGCCGCTATACGCGCTCCAAGGTGCGTAAGGCCATCCCGCGCGATTACGCCTACATCATCGACGAGCTGCTGCACACGCATCCGGATGAGAACAACTACCGCGTGCGTTATCACGAGCGCATTATCGAATCCATCTTGGAGACCGCCAGCGCCGACGACTTTATCGAGTCGCTCGCCTCGCTCATCAAGCGCCTCGCCGTCGACCACCTGCACTTGGTGGGCGACATCTTCGACCGCGGCGGCGGTGCGGCCAAGATTATGGACCGCCTGCTCACCTACCATTCGCTCGACATTCAGTGGGGCAACCACGACCTGCTGTGGATGGGCGCCGCTGCCGGTGAGCCTGCCTGCATCGCCACGGTGCTGCGCAACAACCTGCGCTACGACAATTACGAGATCCTCGAGAACGACTACGGCATCTCGCTGCGTGAGCTCGTCGCTTTTGCCGATGCCACCTATTCCGCCGGCGAGTCCATCACCCCGCTGATCAAGGCCATCAACGTGCTGCTCTTTAAACTCGAGGGCCAGATTATCCAGCGTCACCCCGAGTTCGACATGACCGACCGCCTGCTGCTCGACAAGATCGACCACGACACCGGCACGGTCACGCTCGCCGACGGCAGCGTGTGGCCGCTCACGACCAACGACTTCCCCACCGTCGACCCGACGGACCCCTACACGCTCACGCCCCAGGAGCAACACATCATCGATAAGCTCGTGTCGGAGTTTGTCACCGCCGATCACCTGCATCGCCATATCGATTTCCTCTACACCCACGGCTCGATGTACAAGGTCGCCAACGGCAATCTGCTCTTCCATGGCTGCGTGCCACTCAACGAGGATGGCACCTTTAGCAGCATGAACTGCCTGGGCACCTGGCACGCAGGCCGCGATTATCTCGATTTTTGCGACCATATCGCCCGCCGAGCCTGGCGCGTCGGCGACCGCGATGCCCTCGACTGGATGTGGTACCTGTGGATCGGCTTTAACTCACCCGCCAGCGGACGCCTGGTGCGTACCTTTGAGCGCGCCTATATCGCTGATAAGAGCACTTGGGTCGAGCCGATGGACCCGTACTTTACGCTTACCAAGTCGCCCTCGGTCTGCGACGACATCATGCGCGAGTTCGGCGTTGCCCCCATGGCATGTTCGCCGACCGGTCACATCATCAATGGCCATACGCCAGTCAAGACCACCAAGGGCGAGCAGCCCATCCGCGCCGAGGGCAAGCTGCTGGTCATCGATGGCGGCTTCTGCCGCGCCTACCACCCCAAGACGGGCATCGCCGGCTACACGCTTATCTCCAGCTCGCGCGGATGCCGCCTCAAGTCGCATCAGGCCTTTACCACCGTTGCCGAGGCGCTCACCCGCAACATCGACATCGAAAGCGAGACCAACCGCTTTGACGAGGCCGACCGGCGCCGCATGGTGAGCGACACCGATACCGGTGCCAAGATTCGCAGCCAAATCCAGGACCTACGCCAGCTGCTCGATGCATATAGAAACGGTGCTATCGAAGAGCGCGTCTAGCTCCACCCGCGGGGATTGGCTAAACTTGCTGAGTTTGTCATCCCCGCGGCGCTCCGGCGCCACCCTAAGGCAGGTACCATGCAAAAGCTCCTTGCGCAGATCATGAAGTTTGGCGTCGTCGGCGTCGTCGCCACGGTCATCGACTTTGGCATCATGAATCTGCTCCACTACGGTCTGTGCCTCAATATCCTGATCGCCAATACCAGCGGCTTTATCGTCTCGCTCATCTTTAACTACGTCGCGAGCATGAAGTACGTGTTTGCGCACAAGGAGGGCATGAGCCGCCGCCGCGAGTTCATTATCTTTGTCGTGCTGTCCGTAATCGGCTTGGCGCTCAACGACGGTATCGTGCTGGCGCTCAACGCCGGCCTGGGGCTCGAGGCCAATATCGCCAAGATTTGCGCCACCGCGCTTGTTATGGTCTACAACTTTGTGACCCGAAAGATCTTCCTGGAGGGCGACGAGACCAAGTAGCTCGACTTTCCCGCACAGTTACGGGGCCCACGGATGATGCACGTCGAGCACTGCGTTGTTCGTGGGCCTTGCTCGTTTACGGGAAGATTTGCAACGTTTGCGGATTACCTCTTGAATATTTGGCGAGTTCGTATAGTTCTTGGCAAAGCCCTTACGTTTCCCTTGCAAAAGCTCTAAAGTATCCTCTGCTCGATTCGTCAACGCATTGGATGTGATTACGTGCGCAAGGCACTGGCACAACCTCATACCAAGCAGTTCCTCAAGTTCGCTGTCGTGGGTCTTATCTCCTTTGGCATCGACTGGGGTATGCTCATTGCACTCGTCGAGCTGTTCCATCTCGACTTTTTGATGAGCACCACGATCTCGTTTATCACGTCCGTCGTGGTCAACTACTGGCTCAGTATGAAGTACGTGTTCGACCATCGCGAGGGCATGAGCCGCAAGCGCGAGTTTACGATCTTCACCATCCTGTCGGTGATTGGCCTGGGTCTCAACGATCTGTACATGTTTGTGGGCGTCACGTTTTTGAGCATCGGCTACCAGGCCATGAAGGCCATCGCCACGTTCCTGGTCACCTGGTACAACTACTTTAGCCGTCGCTTCTTCCTCGAGGGCGCGCAGTCGTAGTTTGTTCGACATTTGCTTAAAGGTATAACCGGTTGGAATTCTCGTTCCAACCGGTTTTTTGTTTGCCAAGAGACCCGGCGGCCCAGTTCCATTCGCATGAAAAACGGGCGGCCCGGATGTTTGTCCGAACCGCCCGTTTGGCGCGTTATGTCGAGGTATCTAGCCCGTTACGTAATACCAGACTACGCTGTCGCCGTTAGATAGGACGTAGTTGCTGCACGCCGTGTTGGGCGCCACACCGTTAACGGAGTACATCCAGCCGCTCGTGCCACCATGCTCCTTCTCGGCCAAACCGCCGATAGCGGCGACATACGTGCCGTACGACGAGCCATGCGCATTCACGGAAAGGCCCAAGGCGCACAGGGCATCGTAGGCAGTTGCGCCCTCGTTAAAGGTGAAGGTGCCACCAGAAGACACAGGATTGCCCACGGCGCTCGATGTGACCGCAACCGTCACCGTGACGTAGCCAGACTGCTGCGAGCCGCCCTGATTGCCCGCAGAGGCGCCGCCACTGTTGGATGCAGACCCACCGCCAGACACCGAGCCGCCGCCCGAAGAAGAGCCGTCAGAAGAACTCGATCCACCGGCGGATTCAGAGCCCTGTCCAGCAGACGCGTTGTTGGACGTCTTGCCGCCCTTGTCTTCGGACTTCTTCTCCTTCGAATCCTTTTTGGAGTCCTTCGACCCGTCCTTCGCATTGTCCGAAGAGTTGGAGTCCTTGGGCGCAGCCTTGCCCGAAACGGTAGTCGAGCCGGAAACCGATGCGTCCTTGGCAACGACGCTCTCCCCTGTCACAGCCTGAACGATCCAATCGATGGACCATGCACTGCCGGCAGAGGGATAGACAAAACCCAGCGACACAACGATCAAGACGATGCAGCCGGCCGTCAGGGCACCAACAAGCGCCTTGCGCCGAGGGGCAGACGCCGCCGAAGCGGCGCCCTTTTGCTTTCCATCGTCGAGCTGGATGAACGACGAATCGGGCTGCTTGGAGCCGGCGTCCTGAGGCCTATTGGACACAGCCCTCACCTACCGACGCCTGGTGAATACGAACACACCGATGACGGCGAGACCGATCACGCCGGCCGCCACACCAGCGATGGCGAGCGGATTGAAGCCAGACTGCTGCACAGGAGCCTCAGCGGACTTCTTAGCGGTAGTCGCGGCAGCCGAGCCCGTATCGGGCTTGGAGCTGGACTTGCTGGACTTCTTATCAGACTTCTTGCCGGACTTATCGGATTTCTTCTTGGAATCCTTATTGTCCTTGGTCTCGGTCGTAGTCGTGGTAGACGACACCGGCTTCTTACCCGGAGCAACAGCACCGCCAGTCTGCTGGCCATTTGTGCCGTCACCGGAGCCGGAACCAGCACCAGCATTACCCGAACCGCCATTGCCGCCAGCGGAGCCAGAGCCACCGTTACCACCAGGGTTAACAGCATTCTTGATCCACTTGGCATACAGCGTCATATCAGCCGTCACCGCAACGCTAAAGTCATACGCCTCCGTACAAGCCTCGTCGGTATACCAGCCAGCGAAGGTGTAGCCTTCGCGCGTCGGATCGGCAGGCTTGGCGATAGAGCCGTTGGCGGCCGTAGTCTGAAAATCGACCTTGGACCCCTCGCCGGCGCTAAACGAAACCTTAACGCCAGCATTCAGCTTGAACAGCGTGCCAGAGTCGTTGATGTAGTACAAGTTGCCCTGGGCATCACAAGCAATTGGCGAGTCACAGAAGTTGTAGTGATCCGTTGCGCTAAACACACCAGAAGCCTCAGCGTCGCCCAACTTGTAACGATATACGCCACCGCCTGAGGTGTAGTTAACGAAATCAGGGCTTTCGCCGTAGTTAACCGTGAAGTAGACATACGCGTCTTCGCCCTGGACACTCACGAGCGGAGCGCCCTTGATGCCGCCAGCAGGAAGCGCAGTGCCATCAGCAGACGAAACCAGCGTCTTGGCAAAGTTGTTGGCCGGATCAATAATCGCCAGCGCAGAGCCGCGAGCAACCTCGCCGCCAACAATCAGCTTGCCATCATACGTCGTCGTAGGCACGCATGCACATCCCGTAAGGCCAAGGTCGACCACACGCTCCTCGGTAATACGCGAAGCGGCATCCGCATCGCGTGAGTCGCCATCAGAAATCGCCAAGACGTGCAGCTTGCCGTCGCGCGAGATTAGATAGGCATGGCTGCCGTCAGCCGAAAGCACGCAGGTGGAGTTGACAACAGCACCAACCGAAACCTTTCCGAGCACATCGCCCGAAGACTTGCTGAGCATCTCGACGGTACCGGCACTGGTGGGAACCAAGACAAAGTCATCGCCCACCGTCGCGCCCGTCCAGTAATAACCCTCGTCGGCATTGACATGCTGCCAAGAAACAGCGCCGGTCAGGATGTTAATACGCGTCAGATGACCGTTATTGTACGTACCCTTTCCATAGTCGACATCAACGGTGCCGACATAGAGGTAATTGCCATCAATTGTCAGCTGAGAATTCGACTGAGCAGTCTCGCTCACGGAGTCGGTGACCCAAACCGTTGTGAGCGCGTCAGCCGTCAGAGCCTGGACCGCACCGCCGTCAAGCGGAACAATAACCAAACCGTTCGCATAAATCGGGCGCGAGGTGTAGCCGACCGCAGTCTTAAGATTCGACTCGGCAAGGACCTTGCCCGACTTGGCGTCAATCTTTAGCAAACGCTTGTTGACGGCAAGATACACGTTGCCGTTCACGACAATAGGTTCACTCGCGTTGGGATACGCCGAACCAGAATACGCCTTCCAGTCGAACGTCCAAGAGCTCGCTAGCGCACCCGTAGGCGTCGAAACGTTCTCGACCGCCGCATTGGACTTGCCGTCCCAATCGGACTTCCAATCGGTCGGACGCGGGGCACTCGGATTGACTACGACCTCGTCAGGATTAGGCACCGTATCGCCGGCAGCATAAGCCCAGACAATCTTGTCACCCGACTTGAGCACGTAGTCACTATCGAGCTGAGAACCGGGAACACCGTTAACAAAGTACGACCAAGCGCCGGCCAACTTAGTGCCGTCAAGCGGAGAGACAAGGCTGTGAACGCCCCAGAAGCCCAGCTGATCGTACATCTCGGACTTGATGCCCAAGGCATCAAAGTAGGCGGCAGTGGCGTCCTTGATCGTCGTGCCCCCAACAAACACCTGCGTCGAAGGATCGGTCCAGCGCTGTGCCTTATCGTCCTTCTTGCCGATGATCTCCATCGAGACAGAAACCTGACCGGGCATGGTGCCATCGGAACCATAGACCCAGGCAATCTCATCGCCGGCCTTGAGCGTGTAGTTGCCGGCGCCGACATTGGCCATCTTGCCGTTGACAAAGAACTGCCAGTATTTCCAGGTACTCTCGTTAACCTGCTCGGTCGAAAGCGTCACGTTCTTTTCGAACGGCGAGGTCAACGAATTGAGGAACCAACCGTACGAGCCCGTGCCAGTGTCGGCGCCAATACCGGCCTGCTTAAAGACCTGCTCGGAAAGATCGGCGGCAGTTGCGCCCTCTTCCACCAGCGAGGTCGTAGGTTGCGCCCACGTCTGCTGAGCACCTGAAGCGTCCTGACCGACAACGGTGCAGCTTACCGAAAGCTGGTCGGTGGGCGCAGCGTCACCGTACTTCGAGTAACACCAGACGACAGAGTCGCCCGCCTCGAGCTTGTAGTTGCCAGCGCCCACCGACGCAGCGACGCCGTTGATGAACAGCTGCCAATAGGCGCCCGTAGCATGGTCGTATGCAAGGGTGCGATCGGCATCGAAAGGTGACGTAATGGAATTGAGCACCCAACCCCAAGAGCCGTTGGGGTCGTAATCGGCCTTGAGGCCAGCCTGCTTAAAGAGCTCCTCGGAAAGATCGGCGGCAGTCGAGCCGTTCTTGAGCGTGTACTGCGAAGCGGCAGCCCACGTCTGCTGCTTGCCCTTGGCGTCGACGCCAATAACCGAGCACGTCGCCGTGACCTCGGGGCTGTTTTGGCCACTCGTGCCCACGACCGTCAACGTTGCCGAGACATCCTGGTTGGCAAGCTTAGCGTACGTGGTGTTGTCGGGATAGCGCTCAGCATAGCGAGCGTACTTCTCACTCGCCAGGCGCGAGGAAACGACAACCTTCGTGTTGTACTGCGGCTGCGTGACCTTGAGATTCTCTGCAGAGACAATAGAGCTGTTGCTCGACTTAAACAGACGCCAATCCTGCCCGGACATCGCGTCATAGCCAGGCAGATCGACCGGAACAATACCAAGAGACGTCGAATCGGTCGTCGTCTTGTTGTAACTCCAGGCAAGGTTACCGTCGGCATCGAGATAGGCCTTCTGGAACGCGTGCATGTCGGTCGAAACGGCATTGGCGTCCTGGCCATTCAGAATGGCGGCAGCATAGCCGGCCTTCGCCTTTTCCATAAGAGAAAGCTCAGCATCAAGCGCGTCTTGGTCCTGCGGAGCAATCGCAAAGTCGAGGGTCTTGCTTGCCGTGACCTCGGCGTTGGACTTATCGGTCACCGTAAGGGTGACCTTGGTCTTCGCCACCTCGGCGCCAGGCAGCGGCTGGTAGACCGTGCCCTTGTAACCGTTGAACGTAATGTCATCGGTGCTGGCAGAGTACTTGACCTCGTAATACTTGCCGTCGATATTGAGCGTGCTCGTGCGCGGCATCTGCAGGTCGGCGGTCAGGCCGTCCTTATTGGCGACCGCATCGATACCGGAGTACTTGATGTTGTCGTACGTAAACGCCGCGTCGACCTTCTCCTGCAGCGCCTTCTTGTCGGCAGCAACCTTCTCGGGGTCGCCCTTGACGGTCACCGTGAAGTCGTGCGCGCCCTTAACGTCAGACGGGCCACCGCTCACAAACGAAACGGTCGCGGTCAGCGTTACGGTGCGATCGCTCGAAACGCGCGTCACCTTGCCGGTGTAGTCGTCCCAGCCATAACCGGACGGCCAAATGACATCGCCGTCGGAGCTCTTCCAGCTAACCTCAAACTTGCTCTTGGAGCCTGCGCGGTACGGAAGCGTGAGGTTGGACGTAACGGACTCGGCCGAATCGCCCGCAGCGTAACCGATGGCAACCTGCTCGGCGGCATCGTCGAGCATCTGCTGCACACGAGCCTCGTCCCAAGCAACCTGCACCGACTTGTTGGGCTGGTAATACTCGGTCTTGCCATCGCGCGACAGCTCAAACACGACGTCGGCGCTACGCAGACCGTCAATGTTGTAACCGGTGTAGTTGTTGGGGTCGATGTAGAAGAACGTCACATCGCCGTTGGTCTTACCCTGGGCGTCGGAGATACCGACCGTTGCCTTGTCATCCTCTGCATTAAAGGCAACGCCGCCCTCGGAGACCTTGACGTCAATATCGGTAAATCCCAAATCGGCAAGCTGTGCCTTCAGAACATCGTTGACGTTGCCGCCCTTGGCGCTGTAATCAACAGCGATCTGCTTATTGGCATCGTTGAGCTTTTGGACTGCAGCCTCGAGCGAGCCCGCGGCGATAACCTTGTTGGCGGAGACGAGCTCAACCGTCGAGCTGCCGCTCGTGGCGACAGCCTTCAGATACTTGCCCGCGGCAGAAGCCGAAACCGTTGCCGTGGCGCCCGACATATCGGACAGAAGCGTCCAGTCGGCCGCGGGAGCCTTCGCGTCGTCGGCCGCATACCAAACAACAGTCGCCTGGTCGGTGACGTCGATACCGTTGGTGGCCGAACCGTCGGCGCGCTTGGCCTGCGCCGTCGCCTTAACGCTATCACCCGAGACGAGGTGGGTCGATTCGCTATTGATCTGCGGCGTAGTGGTCACGCGCAGCAGGTTATACTCCCCCGCCGCGGTAACGCTGTCGGACGATACCCACTCAACCGTGTTGTCGAGAGCGCTCGCCGTAACCTTGATCCTCTTGCCGACAAGCGCATCCGTAAGAGTCAGGCTGCCATCGGTCTTATCGATGCCGTCGGTGAGCTCGGTCCAATCGGCATCGCCCTCGCCCTTGGCGTACCACGCCATGGTGAGGTCGGCATCATCGGGCACGTCCTTGGTCGAGCCCGACCAAGGACCCGGAACCTGCACGCTCGGTGTGATCTTTGAACCCACGCTCAGCGTAACGTTCTTATCGGCAAGCTCAATGCCCGCCAGCTTGTACTGGCCCTTAAGCGTCACGGGGCCAAGCGGAGCAACAGACTGCGTGCCGCCGGAGGAGCTCTTCTTCTGCGTGCTGAAAACGGTATTTTCGCTCGTCACCTTTACGCGCAGATACTTGCCGGCATAGGCGGCGTCAACGGTATAGGTGGCCTCGGTGGCACCGGGGATATCGGTGTAAGCGGAGTCGGAGCTCGAACTGCTATTTGCATACTGCCACTGGTAGGTCACATTATCGGTGCGGTCGATATAGCTGTACTTCGAGCCGTCCTTTTTGCGCACCTTGGTCTTGAGCTTATCGCCCACGTGCACGCCGTTGGTGGCAGGAGAGCCCTCAAACTGCACGTCGTAAAGCTCAACCTGACCCGCAACCGAGACAGGACCTGCCGCATAGTAGGGCTTCTCCTCGCCATAGCCGCCATTGGCCTTAGCCACGACGTAGTAGCCCTTAAGGGCGGCGGTCACCGTCAGGGTGTTGCCAGTCTCACCCTCGATAGGCGTGTTGCACGAGCTCGCGTATCTCGAGGTGCCCTTGTACCACTGCCATGTGACATGTGAATCGGCGGTAACGTCAGTGGAGCCCGCCTTTGCGGTCGCCGTAATCGTGGAGCCAACCTCGACTTTGCCCGAAGTCGGGCTCATAGTCACGCTCGAGACATTAATTGAACCGGCGGCTGCAACGAGAGCACCCGTCGAGTTGGTCAAGCTCGAAGAGCCGATCTTCGAAGACACCTTACACTTGAGGTACTTGCCACCCAAAGCGTCGGTTAGCTCGAGGGTCTCACCCGTGGCACCCGCGATATCGGTATACGTGCCACTCTTGGTGTCAGAGCACTGCCACTGATAGTTGAGCTTGCTCGCGTCGACGAACGCGCCGGACGCGCCGCCCTTCTCCTTGGCGCGGGCCTTAGCGGTATCCCCCACCGCAAAGACACTCGTGTTGTCCTTGGTGTTGATGATGGACACGGCCGAAATCTCGACCGCACCGGCCTGTTTGACCTTGCTGGAAGTGGTCTTGCTCACCGTGTTGACGCCGGCAGTGGCCTCGACCTTGACGTACTTGCCCTCGAGGTCGTCGGTTACCGTGAGGGAAGCGCCCGTCGCGCCCTCGATCTTAGTGAAGCCCGAGGACTGCGAGGTGGATGCGGACCACGTGTAGGTAACCTTGGCGTCGGAGCCCGCGGGGCTCGACCAATCCTTGTACGGCGTCGCCGTAAGGGTATCGCCTATGCTCGGCGTGTCGCTATTCAGCTTGACGCTGTAGAGTTCCATCTGCCCGACACCCAGCACGGGGCCAGGAATGTAGTTGGCATTGATGCCCGAGCCGTACGCGGCGGGCCCGTAGTAATCCTTGCCATCAACCGTTACCTTGCAGATGAAGTATTTGCCTTCCATCGCGGCGGTGACGGTGAGCGACTGCTCGTGGCCTACGACCTCGGTGTAGTCGGCGACATTGCTGCTGGCCCTAACCGTACCGGCAAGCCAGGTATAGGTCCAGGTGCCAGGATTGGCAACGGACTCAGTCGAAGTGCCGTACCAGTCGTCCTCGACCTCGTCGTACATATTTGCCCAGAGCGTATCGCCCGCGCTGAGCGCGCCATACCTCGTGGAATACGAGTTGTCCATATCCTTGGCGTCCTGAATATAGACCTTAGCCTCGCTGGAAAGCGTTGTGGTGGACGCAGCGGCAACGGCGTTCTTCTGCTCCGAATCAGCAGGCACCGCGGGAGAGCTCTCGGACTCAGTCGCGTTGTCCGCAGCGGTGTCAGTACCATTCGCGGCACTCGCAGTTGCGCCCTGATCTGCGTCGGCGCCATCGTCAGCAGCGCTCGCCGGCGCACCGTTCGCGTCGGTGTCGGCAGCAGTGCCCTCGTC
>UQUD01000053.1 GCA_900544225.1 uncultured Collinsella sp. | reverse complement strand
CCTGCACGCCCAGCGGATTGGGCGCCATCGTGGACGGGTCCTCGCCGGCGGCGACGGCGGCGTCCATGCGGCGGCTCGCGGCACTCGGCTGCGACAGATAGCGCTCGTCCAAAAAGGCCAGGGCGCGGTCCACGTCCAGGTCGCCGTAGAGCGTTATATAAGAGTTGGAAGGATTGTAGTGGCGCGCGTGCGTGTCCAGGAACTGCTCGTAGGTGAGCGCAGGAATCGCGCGTGGGTCGCCACCGCTCTCGTGCGCATAGGCGGTGTCGGGGTAGAGTGCGGCGTTGACGGCGTCGTCCAGCACGCTCATGGGATCGGACAGCGCGCCCTTCATCTCGTTGAACACCACGCCGTTATAGCGCAGCGTGCCCTCGTGCAGGCACGCGGAGCTGCTGTCGCCCTCGCCCTCGGCGCCCTCCGGCAGGTCCAGCTCGTAGTGCCAGCCCTCCTGCTCAAAAATGGTGGGCTTGGTATAGATGGCCGGGTTGAACACCGCGTCCAGATACACGTCCATCAGGTTGTACAGATCCTGCTCGTTGGTGGTGGCAACGGGGTAGATGGTCTTGTCGGGGTAGGTCATGGCGTTGAGGAACGTCTGCATGGAGCTCTTGATCAGGTCGACAAACGGCTCCTTGACGGGAAACTTGGCCGATCCGCACAGCACCGAGTGCTCAAGAATATGGAACACGCCGGTGGAATCGGCCGGCGGCGTCTTAAAGCCAATGGCAAAGGCCTTGTTCTCGTCGTCGCACGCCAGGTACAGCAGGCGAGCGCCCGAGGTAGTGTGTCGCAGCACGTAAGCGTCCGAGTCGAGCTCGGGCACGGTCTCACAGCGCTCGACGGCAAAGCCGTGGCAGGTAGTGCCGGGCACCAGCAGCGCGGCGGCAGCGGCGCGCGGGTCGGTTGAGGTGGTGGGCATATGCAGTCTCCTTTGACGCCCCAGCGGGGGCGAATCGAGTCGAATCCTCGAGAGTATACCCATATGGGGCCGCGACCCTGCGGCGAACTGGCGGTTATGCCGATGGGAATCGATGCGTCCTGGCCGTCTTCCGAACGAGAGTGGATTTTCGGACGGAATCAGCCTCAAAACGCCCAAAAACCGTCCAAATATCCACCCTCATTTCCCGACCGTCCAAAATCCACGCTCATCCGCCGCCCGCACATCTCTCATCTCTCACTCATCTCTAATACGAGAGATAACAGAAAGACGAGAGATAAATATGAGAGATAACTGAGCAGCAAAGAGACAGGCAATCATGGTATTATCTCAATACCGATTGTTCTACCAGCAAAAACATGTTTATATGAAACAGATGGCAGACATCTTATCTTTTATCTCTCACTCATCTCTAATATGAGAGATAACAGAAAGATGAGAGATAATTACGAGAGATAACTGAGAGACTAAGGAAATCTATTCGCGGCATTCTTCGCAGAACCGAGCGAAAGGACGTGCAGATGAACGAAAACGAACTGACCGGTCTGCTCGAGTCTTTAAGGCGCATGGGCTCGGACGATCTTAACGTCGAGGTCAAGGAGAGCGCCACGACGCTTTCCCGCGACGTATGGGAAACGGTCAGCGCTTTCGCAAACACCGCCGGCGGCATCATCGTACTCGGAGTGAGCGAGCGCGCGGGTTTTGTCCCAGTTGCAAACTTTGAGACCGAGAAAGTGCTCAACCAATTCGTGGCAGGCATGGGCGATGCCGGCGGTCGCGGAAAGCTGGCCAATCCGCCCAAATACGCGATCGAGCGAGTGGAGCTTCAGAGCGTCATCGTTCTCGTCATTACGATTGAGGAGCTTGATCCGTCGAGCAAGCCCTGCTATGTCATAGAGCGGGGCGCTCAAGGTGGCAGCTACAAACGCATCGATGACAAAGATGTGCCGCTTTCATCGACCGAGGTTTTGGCACTGTCGTCATACGAACGGACGAGTCCTAGCGATCGCGATGCGGTACCCGGCACGAGTGTGGGCGATCTCGACGAGTCGCTGGTCGACCGCACGATAGAACGCGCCTATTCGTTGACGCCTCGAGCGATGCGTGGTGCGACGGACAAGAAGACAAAGATGGAGCGCCTGAATCTCCTCGACTTCCAGGGCAATGTTACCAAGGCCGGCCTCCTTGCCGCGGGCGTTTACCCTCAGCAGTTCTATCCCAAGCTCTTCATTGATGTGGCTGTCCATGCGGGAACTCAAAAGGGCGCTGCGGGACCGCTAAGATTTATGGACCGCACAGTCTGTGAGGGCACCCTGGGCGAGATGATTTCGGATACTGTCGCGGCTGTCGCCAAAAACCTGCGCCGCACCTCGACCGTCCAAGGCATCTCGCGTATCGACTCGCTGGAGATTCCCGAGGAGGTCCTGCGCGAGGCAGTCGCCAACGCGGTTATCCACAGGGAATACGGGGATCGGTTCTGTGGGCAATCGATCTCCGTCGACGTTTTTGACGACCGTATCGAGGTGACGAATCCCGGCGGCCTTTATGGAGGGAAGACTCGCGAGAGCTTGTTTGACGGCAGCTCCCGATGCCGTAACGCGACGCTCGTGAAACTCATGTCGATTGTCCCGCTGCCGGATGGCGCAGGTTCGCCGGCTGAGGGCAATGGCTCGGGCATCCCGATGATGATCGATGCCATGCGCGCGCATGGTCTGGCCGAGCCCCTGTTCTGCCCGGGGTTCGATCGGTTCAAGGTCGTACTTTACCGTTCAAAGATCGAGCCGGTCGATCATGGCGGGGACTTGATTATGACGGCACTCAAGCGCTACGGCGAATTGGGGACGCGCGAACTGGCGGAGCGCACGGGACTCACGGTTTCCCAGGTTAGGGCACGCGTCAATGCGCTCATTGAGCAGGGTGAGCTTGAGCCGACGGCGCCGTTGACAAGCCGCAACCGCAAGTATCGACTGTCAGAGCGCGTGGAATAAATGCGTTAGTGGACGAGGCGACCCAATAATCGACCCTCAATTGGCGCCCACTAAGGTAAAGCGGTTGTTGCTCAGTCGACGGTGATGCTAAAGACTCGGCTTACGCCGGCATGGCCCCGAACCCGTCCATCAAGAACAGCCTAAGAACCAGCTTGATGGCATATCCCGGTTTGACTTCTGCCGCGTCAAAGACGTGGCGCTCGGCGAGCTCGCTGCAGTATGCGTAGATGTCGCGGATAAGGTCCGCGCCCGAAAGCGTAAACATGTAGCCTGCGTCCGAAAGCGCATTGGGTGCGGCGGGCAACTTGGCCATCTGGCAGAACGTTTGCAGGTCGGGCGCCATAACATTCTGGTAGTCGAGGTGGCCGCTGGCATCCTGTGCGGCAAGCTCCAATTGGCGCACAAAATCCAGCGCCGCCGCTAACACAAAGCTCGGCGTAGGCGCATTGACGTCCTCCGTGCTCGCCACGAGCCTGCCCGCTGCCTGCGTGACAAGCCAGGCGACCTCGCGCTGGCAGCGCACGGCCTTGCGCGTCACCGGCTTGATGGACGAAGAAGAAACGCTCCCCTTAGGCGGATTCGAAGCAGCCATAAGACCCTCTCATGAACAATCCGGCCCAACAAGCCCGGATGAAACACGTGCTACATCAGTATACAGGGGAGTGGGGTGGAAAAACGGAGTCGACAGCGTGAACTGCCGGCTCCGGATTGCTTGCCTTAGAGGCCGTACACTTCGACCATAGCTTCGCCAATGCGATGGGGCACGCCGGTGACGAGTGCGTTGCCCATGCAGAAGGCCCGATGGCCGTCGGTCATGCCCGTATCGGTCCAACCTTTCGGGAATCCCTGAAGCTGATCGAGCTCGTCGGGAACAAGACGGCGGAAACGGCCATCGGGACATTCGATGACGTGCTTGAAGCGGCTCGCTCCCGTGCCGCCTTCTCCTGTGAGGATGGTGCGGCTCGGCTTGTCGGTGGCATCCGGGAAGCTCATGGCTCCCTCGGAATACGTGTACGTAAAGCCTGTCTTTTTGTTAGTGCGCTCTTCGCGCTTGCTGCCCTTAAGGTAGCGCCAGTCGGGAAGCTTTTCGTCGGAGATGTAGAACTGCTCCGGGACATCAGCTTCGTCGACAAGCACGTCGCCAAGCACGTGGCGCTTACCGTGATAGTTTTCGGCAAAGTCGCAGGTCAGAACATGATAGCCCTGCATGACGCCAGCATTCTTGAATTGAGAGGTCTTTTGGCCGACGCCAAAACGAGTTGAGTTCTCGTAGGGGTCGGGTAAAACGTCGAGCTCGGACATCTCGTCGGGATAGATGGCGGGGAAGGCTTTAGCCATGACGCCGTTGTGCATGCGATCAACGAGATCAACCTTGCCAGCGTCCTTTTCGCAGAAGATATAAACACGCTTGCGACGCTGGGGGAAACCGTATTCGGCAGAGTTGACCACGCGCCATTCGACCGTGTAGTCGAGGTCGGCAAGACAGCTTAGGATGATGGCGAAGTCGCGACCGCGTTGAGACGCGGGCGACTTGAGCAGGCGGTCGACGTTCTCAAAGAGACCGAACTTGGGCTTCTTCATTTCGAGGAAGTGATAGATGTCCCACCAGAGGACACCCTTCTTTCCTTCGATGCCGTGTGCCTGATTGAGCGGACGCGCGACAGAGTAGTCTTGACAGGGGAAACCGCCAACGACCATTTGGACATTGGGGATTTCGATTTCGCCCGCTTCGGCTTGTTCCAAGACCCTATTAATGTCTTCGTTGACAACGGAATCATCGCCGAAGCGATCCATGTAGCAACGGGCCGCGAACTGACGCGCTTTGGTTCCGGGCGGTTCCCACTGATTTGCCCAAATGGTGCGGAAGGGGCCGGCTGGTTTCATATAAAACTCGGGATGTCGAGGGTCGGCATAGCCTTCGAGACCTAAACGAAATCCACCGACGCCCGCAAAAAGCTCGGCAATATTAATCTCAGACACGTTTCTCCAATCGCTGCTGTGTCCGTTTATGGTGCTCACAACAATAGCCGATCGAGGGGACAAGATCAAGACCTCAATTTTCTGGGCGTTAGTAGTTGCTCTGAACTACTATGGGGTTAGTTGCGAGTTTCGGAGGTATCCCGTGTCCAAGAAGCGCCTCGATTTCAAGCGCATGCTTGACGATACTGATTTTTCTGACCCTTCAAGCATTGAGCGCTACGCTGCCAATCTCGACGGCATGACGTTCCGCGATATTCTCGAGCTCGGTATTGCCCCGGAAGGGGAGAGTGCGCCCAAGGACTTTGGCTCCAAAAAGTACAAAGGCGGTATGGGTACTCTTATCGAGGAGCGCTACTTTGGCTACAAGGCTAATAGCGACGACCGTCCCGATTTTCCCGAGGCGGGCGTTGAGCTCAAGGCAACGTGTTTCGATGTGCTCAAGAATGGCCGTAAGTCTGCGGGTGAGCGTCTTGTCCTGACCATGATCCCTTACGACCGTCCTGTTTCGCTCGACTATGACAATTCTCACCTCAAGACTAAGCTCAGCAATATTCTGTTGATTTATTACGGCCGAGATCGTTCTATCGACAAATATGACCAGCGTATCGAGCGCGCTGTCATGGTGCGTCTTCCCGAAGAAGACATGAAAATCATTCGCGCCGACTACGAGAAGATTATTTCCTATATTCAGGATGGCCGTGCGGACGAGCTTTCAGAAGGCATGACGACTTATCTGGGTGCTTGCACGAAGGGCGCAACTGAGGCCACGATGTGGGCGGACCAGTATTATGAATACTTCAATACCGATACGGGTGAGATTGAGCGTCATCGCGCAAAGCGTCGCGCCTTTTCCCTCAAGCGCTCGTATATGGACTATGTGCTCCATACTTATGTCCTCGGTGCTCCGCGAGTCGGGGAGAGCATTGTTCAGGACGATGGCAAGTCTATCGATTTCGAAAGATACGTAACTGGACTTATCGAGCAACACTATGGCGAAACTGATCGTCAGATTGCGGAGCAATACGGGTTGGAGTACACGGGCAATAAGGCGCAATGGACAACGCTCGTCTATCGTATGCTCGGAATCAAAAACAATGCTGCCGAGGAATTCGTCAAGGCAGGCATTTCCGTCCGAACCGTTCGAGTTAACAACAGGGGGCACATCGAACAGGCTATGTCGTTCCCACCGTTTGAGTTCAAGCGTTTGATTGAGGAAGACTGGGAAACGTCGCCTTTTCATGCGTGCCTTGAGACTAATCGCTTCTTCTTCGTTGTGTTTCGCGAGGACCACGATGGCGTGCTGCGTCTCGACCGTTGTTTGTTCTGGGCGATGGGAGAAAACGAAATCGAAGGCCCTGCGAAAGCTTGTTGGGATGAGACGCGAAAGGTAATACGTGAGGGCGTTGAGCTCAATCCGTATCGGGATGCGAGCGGAAAGCTCAAAGTGACTAACAATCTGCCCGGTATGGCGGACAACCCAATTGTTCACGTTCGTCCGCATACGTCAAAAGCGGCTTACAAGTTTGCCGATGGAACAGAGATCGGTGACATCGCAAGGAATGCTTACGAACTGCCCGACGGACGTTGGATGACGAAGCAATCGTTCTGGTTCAACAAGGGCTACCTGGAGCATATTCTGGGGCTGTAGCGTTTCGAGATTATTTAACAATCAGCCCCTACTCCTCGATACCTCGATGTTGCCCCTACAAATAAATCCCCTCACCGAGCTGCTTATGGAACTCGGCGTGATGGTCGCGTGCCCAGGTAAAGAGCGCCTGGTCAAAGTCGGTGCGCGTGGCCGGGACGCCAAAGACGCCGGCAACTTCGACGCGCACAAACTCCAGTGCCGGCAGCTTGTTGATGGCAGTGAGGGCAAACGGGGACGAGGGCTCCTCGAACAGATAGCGGCTGCCTTGCAGCGCGTCGCAACTGGTGCACGTGTTGCCGAGCGACGGGGCTTTGGAGGCTCGCGCGCCTACGGGCTTGTAGCCGCAGCGCTTATGAAGGTAGTCGCGGATCTCGCCCGGCACGCAGCCAAGAGCGGGCACGATGGCGAGTGCGTTGGCGTTGGCCGTGTCGATGGCAATGTGCCCGGATTCGTTGGGCGCGTGCGCGATGGCGACGCTCTCGTCGTTATCGGTTCGATAGGGAATGCCGAAGGCCGCGACCGAGGTCTCTTTGTGACACTTCCAGCACTCGCGCTTGCCCAGCACCAGATATATATACGGTGCGGAGGGGTCGGATTGGTCTACGCCGGGCAGCCACTCGGCAAAGGGCTCGGGATTAACGCCGCTGGGCACATACCAGATCTTTTTGGTCCGGTCCCATTTGGCGCCCAGCGCCTTGGCTTCTTCTTTTTGCGAAAAGGGGACATCGAGCTCGGTGCGCATAGCGGCTCCTTGGTGCGCGGGTGCAAGTGGCCCAAGGATACCGCAGGGCGCAGACATCGCGGCGTTTTGCTGAGAAGTTGCGGTGCGGACTGATTGGTTATGCCGATGGATATATCGGCAAGTAGATGGTCGGCTTTTGGCTAGTTGGGCGGTTGGAACTGCCGGCGGATTTGGCGACATAAAACAAAACAGCCCAGAGGACATAGCCTCTGAGCTGCGAACATTTGGTGGGCGTTAGAAGATTTGAACTTCTGACCTCTTCCGTGTCAGGGAAGCGCTCTCCCCCTGAGCTAAACGCCCGATCAAGGGTACGCAAGCGCGCAAGGGATAATATAACGGAGCCTGAACTCGGTGGCAAGAACATTTTTAAAAATCGCTTACATTGTGGAATTCGGGGGCTTTGGCGTATCCATCTCAAAAGAGCCTGCTGCCGCGATTTGGCTGTCGCATAATGCAAGGCCATTGCGGTATCGAGCTATGGAAAGACGCCTGCGGAATTGTCCTACCGATAAGCGGACAAGCCTCCAGCTGATGACTTCGCCGTGGTAAGGTAAGCCGAATTGTTTCCAGGCTGTTTCGGGGGAGTGGAATGAGCAAAGAGTGTGTCGAGCAGGTCGAAGGCGCAGGGGCTTCGGTGCCGATGACCGATATATCGAACATTGATGTGCCCGAGGGCACCGACGAGCTCAGCCGTAGCACCCGCCGCGCCTGGCGCGAGCGCCTTAACGATGCGTCGTCGCGCAAGATGATCACGGGCGTCTTGGCTACGCTGGTGGGCGGTTCGTTTTGGGGCTTCTCGGGCACCAGCGCGAGCTTTCTGTTCGATACCTACCACGTCGACACCTTGTGGCTTATGAGCGTACGTCAGATTCTCGCCGGTCTACTCTTTATGGCCGTGGTTGTTACGCGCGACCGCGAGCGCCTGATTAAGCTCTGGACCACACCCGCTGATCGCAAGCAGCTGCTGCTCTTTACCGCCTTTGGCCTGCTGTTCAACCAGTTTTGCTATCTTTCGGCCGTGCGCCTGACGAACGCCGGAACCGCGACGGTGCTCCAGTGCCTGCAGCTCGTTATCATCATGGGCTACACCTGCGTGATCGATCGCCGCATGCCACGTACTCGCGAAGTCATCGGCATTGGCCTAGCTCTGGGTGGAACCTTTTTAATCGCCACCGGCGGCGACCCCACCAGCCTGAATATCTCGCCGCTTGGCCTGGCAGCAGGTCTTATGTGTGCGGTCAGCGCCGCGTGTATGGCGGTGATTCCCGCCAAGATCCTGCCCGAATACGGTAGCCCCATCGTCACGGGCTCGGCAATGCTCACGGCGGGCGTGGTTTCATGTGTCTTCGTGCGGCCCTGGGCGCATATGCCGGCGCTCGACGCTGCCGGCATCGAGGCGCTCGCGGTGTTCGTGGTTATCGGCTCGTTTTTTGCTTACATGCTTTATATGCAGGGCGTTAAGGACATCGGCTCGGTGCGCGCGAGCCTCATCGGAACTGTGGAGCCGGTTTCGGCGACTATCACCAGCGCCGTTATGCTGGGCACGGTGTTTTTGCCGACCGACCTTATCGGCTTTGCCATGATCATCGTGATGATGTTCCTCACGGTGTAGCTGGCGCCGCCGCCAAGACAGAAAAGGTGTTGTGCCGCATTTTCGCCAATTGACGTCCGTGTCTGGAGTTTAGCTGTCGATGCCCAAAATGCCATAAACTAGTAACGTTATGGACTTTTTCATTGCGACTCAATTGCGAGGATTTCTTTATGGCTGGTAATCACTTTAAGGGCAGCGATAGCGGCCGTCCTGCAGTTCCGCCGCGTCCGAACGGGGCTGGTAAGGCCGGCACGCCGGGCGGCGCTGGACAGGGCGGTTCCGGTAAGCGCGTGTCCCCGGGCGAGACGGCGATGTTTACCGCTCTGTACGAGCAGTCTCAAAAGGCAAAAAAGACCGGCCGTGCAAGAGGGAATGTCTTTGCGGGCGGTGCAACCTCCGCGTCGCAGCCGATCGGGGCTCCTTCGGTACCCGCGAACAACGCGGGTGCTGCCAACGCCGCGAATGCCGCCGGCAACGTTAATGCCGACAAGGCCGCCAACAATACTCCCTCTGCCGGTGGCGCGGGGCTTACGGGTAACCTTGGCACGATTTACACCGGCGCCTCCGAGACTGGCACGTTCGCCCGCCTGGATGATAGCGGTGCCGAGTTTGCGGGCTCGGGTTCCAAGGAAGATTATTACGATTTTGGCTTGAACTACGGTAGCGACGCTTCGTCGAGTTCGACCTCTGACGGTCTGGTCCGTCATCGTCATCGCAAGGGCGAGCGCAAAAAGCGTCACACCGGCGCCATTATTGCCGCTGTAGTCGCGGTGCTTCTCGTTGTGCTTGGCGCAAGCGGCTTTATGCTGCTTAACTCGGCAAAGACCGTAAAGAGCGAAGCGAAGGAGGCTGTCGAGATCGTCGGTGGCCTTAAGGACAAGGTCACGTCGGGCGATTTTTCGACGCTGCCTGACGACGCGAAGAAGATCGATGAGCTCTGTAACAGCATGAAGGCGGAGACCTCGAGCCCGCTGTGGGCGGCGGCTTCGTTTATCCCGGTGTATGGCAGCGATATCAATGCGGCCCGCACCATGATTGACGCCCTGTCCGATGTCTCGAGCAATGCGCTGGTTCCCATGGCCGACAACCTCTCACAGGCTACGCCCGGCAAGCTGTTCCAGGACGGCATGATTAACGTGTCCGCGCTGCAGGCGGTCGCCGATTCGCTTTCCAGCAGCTCGAAGGTGTTCAAGAGCGCCAACGAGAAGGTCCAGGGCATTGGCGATACTCATATTTCCCAGGTGACCGAGCTGGTCGATAAGGCCAAGGACGGCTTTGCCACCCTCAACGGTGCGGTTGACGCGGCGGAGAAGGTCGCCCCCGTCCTTCCCCAGATGCTCGGCGCCAACGGCCAGACGCGCAACTACCTTATGTACGCCATGAACAACGTCGAGATTCGTGCCTGCGGCGGCTTTGGCGGTTCGCAGGGCCTGATTTCGGTCACCGACGGTCAGATGTCGATTGGCGAGTTTGTTCCCCGCATTGGACTCAGCGAGGATGAGGCGGTCGAGAGCGTCGACGAAGAGGATGAGGCGCTGTTCGGCAACCACAGCAACCTGTACAACTCGGGCAATACCTATTCGCCTGATTGGCCCCGCAACTCGCAGCGTGTCGCCGCGCTGTGGAAGTCCCAGTATGGACAGGACGTTGATGGCGTCATCGGTATCGACCCGGTGTTCCTGCAGTATCTGCTGGGCCTGGTCGGTAACGTGTCACTGCCCGACGGAACGGTTGTCGACGGCACCAACGCCGCAAAGGTCCTCATGCATGATGTGTACTGGAACTATCCGGTCGAGGAGTCGGACGGCATCTTTGCATCCGTCGCCAGCGCTGCCTTCGACAAGGTCCTTGGCGGTATCGGCGATGTCGATGTTACGAAGCTTGTCAGCGCCGTTGAGCGCGGTGCCGAAGAGGGCCGCCTGATCGCGTGGATGAGAAACGATGATGAGCAGAATGCCATCAAAGAGACAGGCATTGACGCTTCGCTGCCCGATCCGGATGATCCGAGTGCCGATCCCGTTGCCGGCGTTTACTTTAACAACCTGAGCTTCTCCAAGCTCGACTGGTATCTGAACGCCGACACTCAGATTGGTCAGGGCATCAAGAACGGTGACGGCACGTGCTCCTATCGCATCACCGTTACCCTGACGAACATCATGACGCAGGAGGAGGCTGGCAAGCTGCCCGACTACGTTGCGGCGAGCGCACCCGATGCCGCGCGTGACGACGAGCGTCTGAATGTCTCGTTGTTTGCCCCGACGGGTGGCAACATCAGTGACCTTACGGTTGAGGGTACCCAGTTTGGTCTTGGTGCCGCTACGTGGCATGGAATCCCCTTCTATTCGGGCACCGTTGACCTGCATGCTGGCGAGACGACGACGATCACGTATACGCTGACCACGTCGGCCGAGGCGGGGGACAAGCCGCTTACGCTGCGTCAGACCCCTACATGCCAGGCGGCTCGCGACAGCGCGTCGGCGTAGGGTTTTTCTGGTAGCGCAGATAATCGAGTACCATTTTGGGGCGGACAGGCAATCTGTCCGCCCCTATTTTGTAAGGAGAGCGCATGAAGTACTTTGGCACCGACGGCTTTCGCGGTGAGGCCAACGTTGGGCTGACGGTAGAGCACGCTTATAAGATTGGCCGTTTTGTGGGCTGGTATTACGGCGCCAACCGCAGTGCTAAGGCGCGCGTCATCGTGGGCAAGGACACACGTCGCTCGAGTTATATGTTCGAGGCGGCGCTGGTGAGCGGTCTGGTCGCGAGCGGTGCGGACGCCTATATGCTGCACGTGATCCCGACGCCGGGCGTGGCGCATCAGACCGTGGAGGGCTGCTTCGATTGCGGCATCATGATCAGCGCGAGCCACAACCCGTTTTGCGATAACGGCATTAAGCTCGTCAATAGCGACGGTTTTAAGATGGACGAGGACGTACTGGAGCTCATCGAGGATTACATCGATGGCAAGAGCGAAGTTCCGTTGGCCACGGGCAACCACATCGGTGCCACGGTGGACTACATGCAGGGCCGCAACCGCTACATTGCTTCGCTCATTGCAAGTGCGAACTTTTCGCTGCAGGGCGTCAAAATCGGTATCGACTGCGCCAACGGCTCGGCTTCCTCGGTGGCCAAGCCGGTGTTTGACGCGCTCGGTGCCGACGTGCGCGTGATCAATGCCGCGCCCGATGGCTTTAACATCAACGTCGACTGCGGCTCCACGCATATGGAGCGTCTGCAGCGCCATGTGGTGGAGCAGGGCCTGGACGTGGGCTTTGCCTACGACGGCGATGCCGACCGCTGCCTGGCCGTGGACGAGCGCGGGCGCGTGGTCGACGGCGACCAGATCCTGTACGTGTGCGGCGTGTATCTGAACAAGCACGGGCGCCTCTCGGGCGGTACCGTGGTACCGACGATCGCCAGCAACTTTGGTCTGGTCAAGTCGCTGGAGCTTGCCGGACTGAGCGCCGTGACCAGCGGTGTGGGCGACCGTCACGTGTATGCCAAGATGCGCGAGGGCGGCTACAGCCTGGGCGGCGAGCAGACGGGCCATACGATCTTTGGCGATATCGAGCGCACGGGCGACGGCATTATGACTTCGCTGCGCGTGATGGAAGTGATTCGTGCCGAGCGCGAGACGCTCTCGCAGCTCACGGCTCCGTGCAAGTTGCTGCCGCAGGCGCAGGTGGCCGTGCGCGTGGCGGACAAGGACGCCGCGCTCGAGAACATGGGCGTGCAGAACGCCATCGCCGAGGCCGAGGCTGCGCTGGCAGGCGAGGGCCGCGTGCTCGTGCGCAAGAGCGGAACCGAGTCGGTTATCCGCGTGCTGGCCGAGGCGCCCGACCAAGCATCCGCCGATGCCGCCATGAAGCGCATCGCCAACGCGCTCGAGGCTCTGTAGTTACGCGGTTTTACCAAACCGCGTAGCTGCTCGACGCTGCAAACGGCCCCAAGCGGCAATCTGACGTTCAATTTCAAGGGCGCGACCAGAAGGTCAGCGCCCTTTCAT
>UQUD01000052.1 GCA_900544225.1 uncultured Collinsella sp. | reverse complement strand
CACGAGCGGGGGCTCCTATCTTTTTAGTGCCCTCGGATTGGGTCATAGTGTCTGTAGGGGATGGGGCCGTCGCCGTTCTCGACATAGCGGGCTATGGCCTTGACAACGGAGTCGCTGATGTAGATGTGGCCGCCCTTCTCGTTGGGTCGATCGTTTCTGGTGGAGAATGCAGCCGAAACCTCGCCTTCCGCAAACGCGTCCACGGTGGAGCCGTTCTTGACGACGATGTCGTCCTGGTAGGTGAAGAGGGCGTTGGCGCCACCGTATCTGCCTTTACTTGCACGGACCGTCACGTTTGCATGATCGAGGGTGATGCCCTTGTGGGCATAGACGCCATATTCAACACCGTTTACGTTGAGGGAGGCGTTTGTGGCTGCGAGGCTGCCCTTGGCCTCGACGGCAGCGTCTTTCTCGGAGCTTGCCTTGACCTGGCTGCCGTCCGAGATGTTGATATTGCCGCCGCTCCAAAGGGCCTCACCATCGGCTGAGCTTGCCTCGACCGTCCCGCCACCCTTGATGGTGAGGTTCTTGTCGGCTCCAATACCCTTGTCCTTGGTAGCCCTGGCGGTGACGGCTCCGCTGTCGTCAATCGTGATATTGCCGTTTGCCCTGATGCCATCCGATGCACCCGTGGCGTTGACGTTGCCCGAACCTTTGATAGCGAGATCACCTCCGGCATTGATGGCATCAAACCCAGTGCTCGTGGCGTTGACGGATCCGGCTCCGTCGATGTTGATATTACCCGTGGTGAGGATAGCGTCCTCAGTAGATGTCACGCTGAGCGTGCCGCCCTCGTCGCCTTGGATATTGAGCTCGGCATTCTCGTTAGTGCCATGAGAAACGTTGATGCTTTCGATCCATTCGGCAGTGACGATGTTGGTTCCCGAGTAATTCACGTTGAGCTTGCCTGCGGCCTGGATCTCGCCGCCGTTATAGTTGTTGAGCTTCAAGTCGTCGGCGCCGTCCCACGACCAGGTACCGGCCTCGTCGCCTGCTGCAGTGTTGTACTGAGTGCCGCCGACGTTGACCCACTCGGCCGCGAACGAGACGCTCGGCATGAGCAGCGAGCTCACCGTAAGCGCGCATACGGCGCCTACAACGATGCGGCGCGTCACGCGGCGCCAGCTGCCGTGTGCGAGCAGCGTGCGACGGCGCACGTCGGGCTCGACAAAATGGGCTCCAGAGGTTTTGTCATTGCGCTTGGGGGTCGTGAACAAGGCGGCCATGGTTACTCCCATCCTCATAGGGCCTATGCGATTACGCCCAGCATATCTGCAGGATGAAGCCGGCGGTAGTGCCGTTTGGAGGGCAAAATGTCCAAAACTTGGGAAGCAATACATCGCGCGTCCGTGCGTTGCCTGGCTTTAAAAAAAGCGCGGAGCCGCTCGATGCGACCCCGCGCTTTGGTGTTCTGCTTTGGCAGCTTTGCCGTTACGCTACAAAGAAGTAGACGAGGAAGGCAAGGGCTGCGATCCACATGAGCGGCTTGATCTTGGAGGCCTCGCCCTTAAAGAGCGCGACGATCACGTAGGCGATAAAGCCCAGGCCGATTCCGGCAGAGATGGAGTAGGTGAAGGGCACGCCGGCGACAATCATGAACGCCGGGAAACCCTGCGACACGTCGGACCAGTCGATCTCGGAGGCCTCGCTCATCATGAGGTAGCCGACGTAGACCAGAGCACCGCAGGTGGCGGCACTGGAAACGATGGTGACGATGGGGGAGAAGAACGCGGCGAGAATGAACAGCACGCCGGTGGTGACGGAGGTGAGGCCCGTGCGGCCACCGTCGGCAGCGCCAGAGGTGGACTCGACGAAGGTGGTGATGGAGGAGACGCCCATAAAGCCACCGGCAGCAGCGGCCACGGAGTCGACGACCAGGATGGGGCGGATGTCCTCGACATTGCCGTCCTCGGTCAAGAACTCGCCCTGCTTGGCGACGGCCATCGCGGTGCCCATGGTGTCGAAGAAGTCGCTCATGAGCAGCGAGAAGGCAACGACGAGCAGCATCGGGTCGGTCAGAACCTTCACGATGGCCATGTTGCCATCAGCGGTGCTGGCAAACGGGGCGCCAAAGGTCGAGAAGTCGAGCGGAGCGATGAGGCCCTCGGGCGCATGGGTGACGCCCAGCGGGATACCGGCGATAACGGCGATGATGATGCCGATGAGCAGCGAGCCCGGCACGTTGCGGGAAGCCAGGGCAACCGTCACGACGATGGAGATGATGCCGACGATAAAGGTGGGGGAGGCGATGTCGCCCAGGCCGACGAGCGTACCGGCGCCAGCGGTGATGATGCCGGCGTCGCACAGGCCGATCATGGCGATGAACAGGCCCAAGCCAACCGAGATGGCGTGGCGCAGGACCACGGGGATGGCGTCCATAATGGCCTCGCGCAGGCCGCACAGGACGAGCAGCAAGATGACGATACCCTCGAGGAAGATAACGCTCATGGCAACGTGCCAGTCGCCGCCGCACATGGTGGTGGCGATGCCCGCGATCATGGCGTTGATGCCCAGACCCGACGCGCAGGCGAGCGGGCGGTTTGCGAAGATGCCCATGCAGATGGTCATGATGCCGGCGCCCAAGCAGGTGGCGCAGGCGAGCGCTCCCGCATCGATGCCGGCGCCCGAGAGCACCGCAGGGTTGACGGCGATGATGTAGGCCATCGCCAGGAATGTTGTCAGTCCAGCGCGAAGTTCGGTCCCGATTGTGGACTTGCGCTCACTGACGTGAAAAAGTTCGTCCATGCATACCCTTTCCTTGTTCGGCCCCGAGTTTAGGCCGATTGACACGAACGTTCTCACTATAGCCCCTTTACGACGCTGTTGTTCCTCGCATGTTGATGTTCGGCGCTTTGTAGCAGACGGGCGGTATTTTCCGTATGAAAATGTGTGGGTACCGTATACTTAAGCAGTTACAACGACCCCTATGGAGGAACGTATGATTAAAGAGCTCTGCCACGACGAGGCTATTCTGTCCCAGCGTTGCGAGGTCGCGACCGTCGAGGACGAGTCGGTGGCACAGGACCTGATCGATACCATCAAGTCGCTCGACGATGCCGGCTGCCTTGCCGCCAACCAGATCGGCATCACCAAGAAGGTCTGCGTCTACCTGGACGATGCCGGCGAGCCCCATGTGCTCTACAACCCCCGTCTGGTGTTTGGCCTGGGTGCCAGCAAGATGGAGGAGAGCTGCCTGACGCACGACGAGATCACCAAGTCCACGCGCTACATCAAGTGCAAGGTTGCCTTTGACCAGATCGTCGACGGCAAGATGCGCGAGCGCAAGCAGGACTTCGTCGGCTTCGAGGCACAGATGATCCAGCATATGATCGACCACTGCCTCGGCAAGCTTGTCTAGGGTGACCACAGCACCACACCTCGCCGCTCACTCGTCGCTTGCGTACCATTAGTACGCGGCGCTCCTCGTTCGGGGCGATCTGTGGCACTGTGGCACCCTAGACCGACCTGTTAGGGTGACTTTATTACGTTCATATGTGGTTTTTGGTCCGGGCGTGACATTGTTGTCATGTCCGGGCTTTTGTGTTTAGCGCCTCTTTGATTGGTGACAATGAGATTAGCAAGAACGTGAAGCTAGGAGGCGCTATGTGTACGAGCATTCGATTTACCGATAATTCCGGCCACATGTATCTAGGCCGCAACCTCGACTGGAGCTTTGACTATGGCCAACAGGTTCGCGTGATGCCTCGCGGGTTTCACATTCCGTATTCGTTTATCGACGACGCGACAGCGGCACACGCGGTGATCGGTATGTGCATCGATTACAAGAACTATCCCATGTTCTTCGACTGCGGCAACGATGCGGGCCTCGCCGTGGCGGGTCTCAATTTCCCGGGTTATGCCGAGTATGCCGAGGACCCTGTCGACGGCAAGACCAATATCGCAGCCTATGAGTTTCCCCTGTGGGTGGCAGCGACGTTCTCGACGGTCGATGAGGTCGAGGCCGCGCTGCGCGACACGGTGATTGTCGCCAAATCTGCCGGAGAGGGGCTGGGCGTGTCGCTGCTCCATTGGATTATCGGCGACAGCCAGCGCAGCATCGTGGTCGAGATGATGGCTGACGGCCTGCATGTATACGACGATCCGGTCGACACCCTTGCCAACCAGCCGACCTTCCCGTGGCACATGGAAAACCTACGCACCTATATCACCGCCACAAGCGATTTTCCGCAGACGGCGACGTGGCGTGGCGCCGAGCTTAAGCCCTATGGAGCCGGTGCCGGCATGCGCGGCATTCCCGGCGACTGCTATTCGCCGAGCCGTTTTGTAAAGGCGGCGTATCTCAATGCCAATTACCCGCAAAAGGAGAGCGAGACCGAAAACGTCGTCCGTATGTTCCGCTCGCTCGAGGGCGTGGTGATGATTGAGGGGGCGTCCAGGATGGGCGATGGCAAGTTCGAGAAGACTATCTACACCGGATGCTTTAGCGCGCGCACGGGCAATTATTACTACGCGATGTATGGGGATCCGTCGATTCGCTACGTGAGCCTGATGGATGCCGAGGGCGCGAGCCCCGATAGACTCGTGGTTCCCGAGCCGCGTCGTTCGTAGCCGCTAGCTTTACTGCAATGCAAGGCGGCCCTGCGTCTCCCGTGAGATGCAGGGCCGCTGTCGTTGATTTGTGACGTCGCTAGAAGTTGGCGTCGTTGAGTTGTTCGCTCTCGAGGCCGTCGAGCAGTTGCTGTTCGGGCGTATCGGCGACGCTCTCGAGTAACTCGGTGGGGTCGACGTTCATGTTCCTACCGGCTTCGTTGCCGTTGACCAGGTCGTCCGAGAAGATATCGACTTCCATTTCCTCGGCCTCTTCGATCTGAACCTCGAGCGGCACCTGGGTGCGCACGAGCTTAACGGCCGGGCGCATGCGGGCAAACAGCGGCACGTACTCGATGATGATGGCCGAGTTCTCAAGACCGTACCAGCGTGCCGGGCTTCCGCAGGCGCGGCGGACGGCGTACTTGATGGCCATGACGCGGTGGTCGTTGCGGTTGATGTCCGTTTCGGGGGCAAGCATCTTGCGCAGCATGCAAAAACGGAAGTCGCCCACGTTGCCGCGCGTCTCGTAGATGGAGTAGGTGTGATGCTGCGGCGGCAGCTCGCCCGATGCCATCAAGTCGCCAACAATCTGGCGCAGGTAGGCATTGATGCGCTGGTTGACCTTAAAGCCCAGGTCCAAGCGCACGCGGAACAAAAAGTCCGTGCCAAAGGTCTCGACGGAATACTCGTGCGTATAGGGCTCGTCGGTAACGTGCACGTTGATGAACCAGTATGCCTTGGCGCGCTTGGGATGCTTATCCAAGATGGAATAGAGCACGTCGCGGTCGAGCGTGAGCGGGTCGGGACTGTTGGTAAGGAACACCAGATTGTCGGCGAGCACGGGGTAGGTCTCGTCGTTGCGCAGGCGGTCGAGCTGGTCAATGTACTTGGAGACGGGCAGCAGGATCGTCTGCGTGCGCTCGATGGCGGTGCCGCGGCGCCACACGTACATAAGGCCAAACAGCAGCGAGGCCAAGAAGATCATGACGTAGCCGCCGTCAAAGAACATGGTGAGGCACGAGGCGAAGAAGCACAGCTCAATGGCGCCAAAAAGTAGGGCAAAGACGCAGGCGCCCAGCTTGCGCTTGAGAATGCCGGCGATATAGCTCGTCAGCAGCGTGGTGGTCATGAGCATGGTCACGGTAATGGCGAGGCCGTAGGCGCTCTCCATGCGCTCGGAGTTTTGGAACAGCAGCACGATGAAGATGCAGCCGACCCACATGATGTTGTTGACGAGCGGAATATAGAGCTGGCCCTTGGTGTCGCTGGGGTAGTGGATGCGCAGGTGCGGCATAAGGTTGAGGCGCGTTGCCTCGGAGACCAGCGAGAACGAGCCGGTAATGAGCGCCTGCGAGGCGATGATGGCCGCTACGGCCGAAAGCACGATGGCAAAGGGGCGCAGGGGCTCGGGAAGCATCATGTAGAACGGGTTGACGATATCCATCGCGAGCATCTGGGGGTTGGAGTTATTGGCGAGCAGCCAAGCGCCCTGACCCAGATAGTTGAGGATGAGGGCCGCCTTAACAAACGGCCAGGATGCATAGATGTTAGCCTTGCCCACATGACCCATGTCCGAGTAGAGCGCCTCGGCACCGGTTGTCGACAGGAAGACAAAGCCGAGCACCATGATGCCCGAGTGGTTGATGGGCGAGAACAGGAACATGATGCCGCGGATGGGGTTGAGCGCGCGCAGGATAGACAAATTGCCGAGCATGTTGAACAGGCCAGCGCCTGCCAGGAACAGGAACCACAGCGTCATGAGCGGGCCGAACAGCTTGCCGATCGACGAGGTACCGGCGCGCTGCATGGCAAATAGGCCGCAGATAATGATGATGGTAATAATGATGACGTTAGTTTGCCCGTCACCCAATAGCG
Organism: uncultured Collinsella sp.; assembly: GCA_900544225.1. Taxonomy (GTDB): domain Bacteria; phylum Actinomycetota; class Coriobacteriia; order Coriobacteriales; family Coriobacteriaceae; genus Collinsella. Next base: position 7,065 of record UQUD01000052.1, on the reverse strand, counting down.
CGTGGCCCCACTCGATGGTGCGCAGGCCCTCGATGGCTGTGGTGACCGTGACCGCGGGGGTGAGGATGCCGTCGGCGAGCAGCGCCGCGCCGCCGATCATAGCGGGGAGAATCAGCCACGGTGCCACCTTGCGCACGAGACTGAACAGGGCGAAGATGCCGCCTTCGTTGTGGTTATCGGCCTTCATGGCGATTACCACGTACTTGACCGTGGTCACGAGCGTCATGGTCCAGATGACGAGCGAAAGCGCGCCAAGGATCATATCTTCGCTGACGGTGCCGATGCCGCCGTTGTTGGCGACGATTGATTTCATGGTGTACATGGGGCTCGTGCCGATGTCACCGTAGACGACGCCGAGCGTTACGAGCAGCATGCCAGCGGAGAGGGGAATGGCTCCATGCCCGCCTTGACTACGCTGGTCTTGGAGGCTTGCCTCCAGCTTGTTCTGTGCCACGTGGACTCCCTTGGACATCTGGCCTCTGCAAAGAGCAGTAGACCTTTATGCCATCTTTATACATATAAGAGCAGTTTGGCACATCGGGGTGTTTTAGACAATAATCCTCATCTGGGGATTATTCATATACGCAGGTAGTATTTCAGAGCAGGGGCTATTAAGCACGTGCTGTCTGGGCGATGCCAGCCTTGGTGTTTGCGCGTTTGCCGGCGACTTCGCAAAAGATCGCGCCGCCGATGATCAGCGCGGCGCCCATGAGGCGGATGGGCGTCACGGTCTCGCCCAAAAGGGCGACGGAGAACACGACGGCCGAAAGCGGCTCAAGGTAGCCGACGACCGCGACGGTCTGGACGGGCAGCTTGGCGACAGCACTAAAGTAGAGTAGGCAACCGATACCGGTGTTGACAATGCCGAGCATGGCGACGGCACGCCAATCAATGCTGGCGGCGACGCCGGCGGACAGGAATGAGGGGGCGCCCTGCGTGAGGAGCGTAAGGACCAGCGCGGTCAAAAAGGCGGCGCTCACCTGGAGCGTGGAGTTTTCGAGGCCCTCGATGTGTGGCGCACCCTTGCTGGCGATGACCATCAGCGCATAGCAAAATGCCGAGGCGATGCCGCAAGCGATACCCGCAATGGGCATATTGCCGCCTAGACCTTGTGCCGCAATGAGAAAAGCACCGCAGGCGACGGCGATAAAGCCGGCGATTTTGCTGCCGGTCAGCTTTTCGCCAAAGATGAGCGGGGAGAGCGCCATGACGATGATGGGGCCGCAGTAGTACAGCAGCGAGGATACGCCGACGCCAATCGTCTGGTAGGCGCGGAACAGAAAAATCCAGCTGGCGCCCAGCGCGGCTCCCGAGAGGAGGAGGGCTGCGGCTTCGCGGGGGCGGGATGGCGCCTGCAGCTTATGGCGTTGGGTGACGGCGAGGATGGTGACAAGCGAGAGTGCGCCCAAAAACGTGCGCAGTAGCACGATATCGGAGCTCGGCAGCGCAATGGCAGCGGCGATGATGCCGTTGGAGCCAAACAATAGCAATGCTGCTAAGTACGCAAACAGTCCGTTGTTCATGCGCTGAAATCCCCTCTATATCCGAGCATGTTCACTATGGGTGAACTGGCTATAGAAGAAAAGCGAATATAATTCATAGATAACATGACAAAAGCTCATGCATATGTGGAGGGGTGCCGTGGAAACGAATGTTCAAAAGATGCAGGTCCTGCTCGAGACCGTGCGCGCCGGCAGTTTTACGCGCGCCGCCGAGCGGCTGAGCTATTCGCAGTCGGGCGTGAGCCGTATGGTGGCCGATCTTGAGGCCGACTGGGGCTTTAAAGTGCTTGATAGAAGCCGCGAGGGCGTAGTGCTTTCTGCCGACGGGCGGCAAGTTATGCCGGCGGTTGAGGCGCTCTGTGAGGAATTCACTCGCCTGCAGCGACGGGTGGATGAGATGCGTGGGCTCATGCGCGGCAAAATCTGCATCGGTACGTTTTCGAGCGTGGCGACCCACGTGCTGCCGCCGGTGATTGCGCACTTTCGCGCCGATCACCCGGACGTCGATTACGAGCTGCTGATGGGTGATTACTCCGAGATTGAGCAATGGGTGGCGGAAGGCCGCTGCGACTTGGGCTTTATTCCGCGCGAGCCGCACGGTGCCGGCATGGCGTCGCGGCCGTTGGTGCAAGACGAGCTGATGGCCGTGGTGCCAGCGAACTCTTCGCTTGCCATCGCGGAGGTCGTTTCCCTTGCCGATTTGGCCAACGAGCAGTTTATTCTGCTGGAACGCGGTAGCGACGACGAAATAACGCCGCTGTTTCGCCGCGCGGGCCTGGCAGTGCGCTCAAAACTGTCGACCTGGGATGACTATGCGATTATGGCCATGGTCGAGGACGGCCTGGGCGTGAGCGTTCTTCCGGCGCTCATCTTGCGCCGCTGCCAGTTCGATGTCACCGTGCGCCCTCTCGAGGGACATCCTCATCGGCAGATCAACGCCATATACCGCACCGCTGACGTTTCGCTTGCGGCGGCTCGTTTCCTTGAATATCTCTAAAAGCGCGTACCTGTTGTCTACTTTGGGACAATTCTCGGGGTTCGGTACATTTTCTTATGAAATTGAACTTTCGGATAATGCGCCGCGCTATACTGCTGCCTAAATTGAACTCAGGTTCAATTTGTGTTCTATAAATTGAACTTTGCCAGCAAGGAGGTTCTAATGGCCCAAGAGACGTTTAGCGATCGCCTGCGACAGACCATGTCCGATCGCGACGTTCGCCAGTCGGATGTAATCCGCGCATCGGAGATGCTCGGCAAAAAACTCGGCAAGAGTCAGATGAGCCAATATGTGAGCGGCAAGACGATCCCGCGGCGCGATGTGGCAGAGCTGCTCGCCCGTATTTTGGAGGTCGATGTTTCCTGGCTGCTCGCCAGTGACGCCGATCAAGTCGAGACGTCCTCGTCCCATAACGTTGCCAAATCCGAACCTAGTCCCTCAGCTCAAATTCCAAGGAGCACCACCATGCGTACTTTTTCTAAATCCACCAAGCTCGATAACGTCCTGTATGACGTGCGCGGTCCCGTCGTCGACGAGGCTGCCCGTATGGAGGACGAGGGCGAACGCATCCTCAAGCTCAATATCGGCAACCCGGCGCCCTTCGGTTTTCGCACGCCCGACGAGGTTATCAAGGACATGCGCCAGCAGCTGCCCGACTGCGAAGGCTATTCCAACTCGCGCGGCCTGTTCTCTGCGCGCAAGGCGATCATGCAGTATTCGCAGATCAAGGGCCTGCCCAATGTTCAGATGGAGCATATCTACACGGGCAACGGCGTGTCCGAACTCATTCAGCTTTCGATGAACGCTCTGCTCGACAATGGCGACGAGATTTTGATCCCCAGCCCCGACTATCCGCTCTGGACGGCGTGCGCAACCCTCGCCGGCGGTCATCCCGTGCACTATCTATGCGATGAGCAGGCGGATTGGTATCCCGACCTGGAGGATATGGAGTCCAAGATCACGAGCGCGACCAAGGCCCTCGTCATCATCAACCCCAACAACCCCACGGGCTCGGTCTACCCGCGCGAGGTGCTCGAGGGCATCGTCGAGGTTGCGCGCAGGCATCAGCTGATGATCTTTGCCGATGAGATCTACGACCGTCTGTGCATGGACGGCTACGAGCACGTCTCGATTGCCTCGCTCGCTCCCGATCTGCCCTGCGTTACCTTTAGCGGCCTTTCCAAGTCGCACATGATTGCGGGCTATCGTATTGGCTGGATGGTGCTTTCGGGCAACCAGCGCTGCATGAGCGACTTCATCATGGGCATCAACATGCTCTCCAACATGCGCCTGTGCTCCAATGTGCCGGCTCAGTCGATCGTTCAGACGGCGCTCGGCGGACACCAGTCGGTCAATGACTACATCCGTCCCGGCGGTCGTGTCTACGAGCAGCGCAACTTTGTGTATGAGGCACTCAACAAGATCGATGGCATCTCGGTGGTCAAGCCGCGCGCGGCATTCTATATCTTCCCCAAGATGGATGTTAAGAAGTTCAACATCACCGATGACGAGCAGTTTGCCCTCGACCTGCTGCACGAGAAGAAGATTCTGATCACGCGCGGCGGCGGCTTTAACTGGGCCGAGCCCGATCACTTCCGCATCGTGTACCTGCCGCGCATGGAAGTGCTCAAAGAGTCGCTCGAAGACCTCGCCGATTTCTTCGATCATTACCGCCAGAGCTAAGGGATAGAGGCCCCATACAATCGAAAGCTCCCTGCAGTTGCTTGGCTGCGGGGAGCTTTCTTGAATCGGCGGAACTAAATAACGATTCCGTTGCAGTGGTCGATTTCGTGCTGGATGATCTCGGCGGTGTAGCCCGAGAAGTTTTTGATGCGGCGGACAAAGTTCTCGTCCAAATACTCAACCTTAATGCGGCGATAGCGGGTACAGGGACGCTCGCCGATCAGCGAGAGGCACCCTTCGCTCGTCTGATAGGCATTGACCTGCTCGAGTATTTGAGGGTTGTACATCAGGAGCGCCCTGGTGCCGTCCTTTACGCAGATGATGCGTTTGCGCACGCCGATCATGTTGGCGGCGAGGCCCACGCACTCGTGCTCATGTTCGTTGAGCGTATCCAGGAGGTCCTGCCCGGTCGCGGCGTCGTCGGGTCCCGCGTCTTCGGAAGGAAGGCGCAAAAAGAACTCGGATTTCATGATGGGCTTGATCATGGCGGGCTCCTCATGTCTTATGCTTTCGTGGACTTTTAATAATAGCGCGGAAGGAAAGCTGTGCGTCCGCGTTACAATCTTTCGATGTTGGACCATGTTGCCAGACTCGTCGTGTACGGCGTCTGGCGTAAGTCTAGGGCTCATTTTTCGCCCTGGACTGTTCCTCTGGGGCGATGCGACTGTCGTTCCAAGAGGAAGGAAATGCATGGGGAGCAAATCTCAGCAACAAGTTCAAGTAACGCCATCGGCCACTGCGGCGCTTCTCGCCGTAATGTATATCGCAGCCTTTGTTGCCGCGTTTAACGAGAACATCATTAACGTGGCGTTGCACGACATTATGGCGGCCTTTTCGGTGAGTGCCACCACGGCGCAGTGGCTCGTTTCGGGCTACATGATCGTGACGTCGATCTTTACGGCCATCATGGCCTTCCTGTCCGGTCGTTTCTCGACGCGCAAGCTGCTGTTTTTCGCATGCGGATGCATGGTCGCCGGCGAAGTCCTGTGCCTGGTCGCTCCGTCGTTTAGCGTTTTGCTGCCAAGCCGTATTTTGCAGGCTGCAGGATCGGGCATCTTGTTTCCGCTCATGATGAACGTGGTGCTGTCTTGTGCCCCGCGTGAGAAGCTCGGTCTGTATCTGAGCCTGGGTGGTGCCTGCATTACGCTGGGGCCGGCGTTTGGACCCGTGATCAGCGGTCTTATGTGCACGTTGTTTGGCTGGAGGGCGGTGTTCGTAGTGCCGCTGGTGGGCGGTATTGCGGTCGCAGCGGCGGGCGTTAAGCTTGTTCAGAATGTCGGAGAGCGTTCGAACACCACGCTTGATATTCTGTCGGTTGTTTTGCTCGCGGCCGGCATTACGGCATTTGTGTATTCCGTAGGCGAGTTCTCGACCAATCTGATTGCCGGTATCGTGGCGCTGTTCGCCGCCATTGTGCTGCTCGGCCTGTTTGCCGCCCGTCAGCTCAAGCTCGAACATCCGGTGCTTAACGTGCGTCCCATGGCGAGCGTTCGCTTTTGGCCTGCGTGCCTGCTTGTGGTGGTGTCGATGATGATGACGTTCTCGATGAGCGTTTTGTTGCCGCTCTATTTTGAGGGCGCATACGGCATGACCGCACTTATTGCGGGCCTGCTCATTTTGCCGGCGATTGCCTGCAACGCCGTGACCTCGATTGTGGGCGGACGTGTGATGGACGCCCGTGGCGCATGGCCGCTGCTGCCGGTCGGCTTTGCCCTGATTGCCGTGGGACAGACTGCCATCTCGATGACGGCGGCAAGCATGAACATCGGCGTCGTCGTGGCGCTGACCGTTGTGGTGTATGCCGGAGTCGGTTTGGTGCTGAGCCCCTCGCAAACGGCCGGCTTGGAGACGCTGCCCGCCGCTGAGCATCCTCACGGAACGGCATTGCTCAACACGTGGAACATGATTGCCGCATCGTTTGGCCCGTCGCTGTTTATCGGCCTGCTCTCGAGTTCTGCGGCGACTGCCGGTGTCGCTGGCGCTGCGACGGACGTTGCCCAGGCGATTGGATTTGCAGCTGCCGTGCGTGTGGCGGCTGTAATTGCCGTGGTTGGGTTCGCGACGTCGCTGGTGTACGCTCGTCGCGAGTCGCACATGTCGCATTAATGTGTGCACATAGATTCTGCAGCTAGATTGAATGGCGACACCATAAACTAATGGACGTTTTGCCGAGAGGCATGAATGTTTAAAGCGCAAAGAGTGCGCGACGGGCCCCGCGAATGGGGCGATGATGCCCGAGAGGGCCAAGAAGGAGTCTCATGTCCGAGAACGAAGAGATCATGAACGAGACCGAGAACGAGACCATGGCTGCCGAGGTCGAGGCAGTCGAGACCGTGGAGACCGAAGCTGCTGAGGTTGAGGCTGCTGACGAGGTTTCCGCCGAGGAGGAGGCCGAGGTTGTCGAGGCCGCCGCTGATTACGATGACGAAGAGCTGATGGATAAGATGCAGAAGGCCGCCCGCCTGCTGCGTAGCCGTCGCTTTGCTATTTCCAAGGAGGAGGAGGCCAAGGCCGAGCGCATGGCGAACATCGAGCGCGCCATCAAGCTTCTTGACCTCAAGCCCAAGATGGAGCAGAAGGAAATGTCCGACCTGCTGGGCATGCGCCTCCGTGAGCTCGATGGCCTGATGGCCGAGGCTGCCGATCTGGTCGGCCGCATCGACGACGCCGAGGGCGATATGCGCAAGATCGTCGTCTTCGCTGCCGAGGATGCCGCTGAGGGCCTGGTCGAGCTTGCCAACAAGAAGGAGAAGCTCCTGCCCGAGCTTTCTTACGAGGAGGCCACCGAGCTGATGGCTGCTCTCGATAAGGTTATCGCTCCGCTCGTCGCCATGGGCCTGGACGAGGACCGCGGTCCTCGCGGCGGCCGTGACGATCGCGGTG
>UQUD01000051.1 GCA_900544225.1 uncultured Collinsella sp. | reverse complement strand
CGCGGCGGCGACGGCCTCGTGCGGGTCCTTGCCCTCGGCCTCGGCACGCATGCCCAGCACCAGGTTGCGCAGGCCCGCGACCGTACCGTCCACATCGGGAGCGGGCTGGTCGGCATGCAGATAGGCCCAATCCATCATAAAGGTCGCCGAAGACAGCGCACCGATGGCCAGCGCGTCGTCGGGACACGAAAGCTCGACCTCAAAGACACGCTCATCGTGCTCACTCACGCGAGTGCGGCCGCACGAAATGCTGCCAGCGAGACCGGTCTCGTTCATGAGCTCGACCGTCACGTGCTCCAGCAGATGGCAAAGCTCGGTCTGGCCCATGCAGTCCTGGAATTCGCGACCGGAATCGCCCAGGCACAGGTGCTTGGCAATTGCGGGTACCAGGTAGTACACGCGCGCCGTGGCCTCGATGTCCTCCGAGGTCATGAGCGGCATGCCGGGGTTCACCAGCACGTGCGCGCAGATCTTGTCCTCGCTGACGGTGACCTTAAGGATGTTGAACAGGCCTGCCATAACTCTCCCCTACTCTTCCTTACCCTACTCGTCGCCGTCGTGCGGGTCCGCAGAGCCCGCACCAGACGCCGTCGGCTCGTCTGCCGAGGGCTCGGAATCCTTCTTATCGGTTTCGGCCGGAGCGATCACGCGAATGAGCGAGATGCGCTGGCCACGCATCGACTGCACCTTAAACTTGTACCCCGCAACCTCAAACACCTCTCCGATGTCGGGCACCGAGTCGCAAAGCTCCAAAATCCAGCCGGCGATGGTCTCATAATCATCGCTTTCCTCGAGCGGCCAACCAAGCTCAATCGCGTCATCGCACGAAAAACGCCCATCGACAAGCCACTCTCGGCGCGAAAGGCGCGTGAGGTACTTGTTGTCGGGATCGAACTCGTCCTCAATCTCGCCCACGATCTCCTCGACGATGTCCTCGATGGTGATGATGCCGGCCGTGCCGCCGTACTCGTCCACGACCACTACGATCTGGTCGTGCGAGGTCTGCATCTCGGACAGCAGCGGCAGGATGTCCTTGGTGTCGGGCACAAAGGTGGCGTCGCGCAAAAAGTCGGCGATGGGCTGGTCGCCCTTGCCGTCGAGCGAAGGCTGGATCAGGTCCTTGATGTGCGCGATGCCGGCGACGTTGTCGGGATCCTCGTGATAGACGGGGATGCGGCTAAAGCCGGTCTGGCGCATGGCGGACAGCACGTCGGCGACCGTCTCGTCGTCCTCGCACATGGTGGTGTCCACGCGCGGCACCATGACCTCGCGGGCAACGGTGTCGCCCAGGTCGAAGATCTCGTGAATCATACGCTTTTCCTCGTCGAGCAGGTCGTCCTGCTCCGAGACCATGTACTTGATCTCTTCCTCCGAGACGTTCTGGCGGTCATCGGCGCTCTTGATGCGCAGGATGCGGGCCAGACCGTCGGAGCAGGCACCGGTCAGCCACACGAGCGGGCGGGCGATCTTTTGGAACACCGAGAGCGGTCCCACGACCTGCTTGGATACGCCCTCGGCGTTAGCGAGGCCGATGCGCTTGGGCACGAGCTCGCCAATCACGATGGACACGAAGGCGACGGCGACGGTGATGATGACCGGCGCCAGGCCGCGCGCAATGGCAGAGAGCGGCGCGATGCCAAAGCTCATGAGCCACGTGGCAAGCGGGTCGGACAGGCTCGTCGAGGCGACGGCGGACGAGGCAAAGCCCACGAGCGTGATGGCGACCTGGATGGTGGCCAACAGCTGATCGGAGTCTGCGGCGAGCTGGACGGCGCGCTCGGCGCGTTTGTCGCCTTCCTCGGCATCGTGCTCCAGCACAGCGCGCTTTGCCGTGGTGAGCGCCATCTCGGACATAGAGAAGTAGCCGTTGATGAGGGTTAAAACGAGGGTAGTGATAAGGGAGATGGTTATGTCCATCGGGAGTTTCTCGAACCTCCAAGATTCGGGACGTTAGGGTAAAACGTTGATGGCGGATACGGCAATTGTGCCAGCGCCCAAACGAGGACGCGGGCGCGGAGGCGTGGTCGCTAGATTACGAAGAGGATCACCGCCATGAACTGGAAGATGCTGCCGGCGAGCACCCACAGGTGAAACACGCTGTGCAGATAGCGTACGTTTTTGGCGATATAGAACGGCACGCCCGCGGTGTAGCACACGCCGCCGACGGCGAGCAGGGCAAGTGCCACGGGGTTGAGCAGCACCACAAGTTCGGGCAGCTTAAAGACAACGAGCCAGCCCATCAGCAGGTAGACCAAGCCACTTACCCAGTGCGGTTGACGCTCGCGCATAAAGCACTCGAGGGCGATGCCGCTAATGGCGATGGCCCATACGGCAAAGAACAGCGCAGGACCGCCGTCGTTTGCGAGCGTGATGAGGCAAAACGGCGTATAGCTGCCGGCTATGAGCAGGTAGATGCAGCTGTGGTCGATAATGCGGAACACGCGCTTGGCGCGCGCGGGCTGAATCGCGTGGTAGAGCGTGGAGGCCAGATATTCGAGGATAATGCTGACACCATAGACAATCGCCGCGGCCATGTGGGCCGGGCCTCCGCCGCGCAGGGCGGCGAATACGATCAGGAGCACCAGACCCGCGATACCCAGCAGGCAGCCGACACCATGGGTGACGGAGTTCATGATCTCCTCGCCCACCGTGTAGTGTGGAACGGCCGCGGTCTTGGGCCGCGGCTTAGAACTGTCGCTCGAATCGGACATGCCGGTTACATCCTCCAACGTAAAGAGTTCTCAACACTATATCAAAGCGTCTGGGTACGTGCGAAATTTGCACCATACGTGACCCTTTGTTTACCCATTCTTTGCCTGTTGACGCATCAACGGCGAACGTCCATAATGCGCTTGCATTAAATGTTGATGTATTAACATCTTATAGGAGAATACCGCATGGCTCAAAACACACGTTCCCATCGAAAGCTCAAGATAGCCGGCATCGTTGCACTGGTGGTTGTCGTTGCGCTGCTCGGATTTGCCGGCAACTTTCTGTTTGACTTCGCGCTGAATCCCCAAGCGCCGTACACCATGAAGATGATGCAGGATAGCAAGAACGACAAAGAAGGCGAGCAGCCGGATGCCGAGGAAACCGAGGCGCGGGCGTGGTTTAAAGAGAATCGTGAGAGCAGCAGCCTCACCGCAGATGACGGAACCGAGTTCGCCGCTTGGTATTTTGCCGCCTCGGAGAACACCCACGATTATGCCGTCTGCCTGCATGGATATACCAACGAGCCCATCGGCATGGCCCGATACGCCAAGCGCTTCCACGACCGCGGCATGAACGTGCTCGCGCCTGCCGCCCGCGCCCACGAGCGCTCCGGCGGCGACTATATCGGCATGGGCTGGCCCGAGCGGCTCGATGTCGTCGCATGGATTGGGCGGATCGTTCAGGCTGACCCCGAGGCGCGCATCCTGGTCTTTGGCGAGTCGATGGGTGCAGCAACTGCCATGAGCGTCGCGGGGGAATCTCTGCCCGCAAACGTAAAATGCATTATCGAGGACTGTGGTTATACGAGTGTTTGGGACGAGTTTTCTCTGCAGCTCAAGGACGTGTTCGGCCTGCCCAGCTTTCCCTTGCTCGATGTAGCAAACTTGGTGTGCAACGTGCGCGCGGGCTACGACTTTCATAAGGCGAGCAGTGTGGAGCAACTCAAACACGCGACGGTTCCCATGCTGTTTATCCACGGCGACCAGGACACCTTTGTGCCGTACAGCATGCTCGACCAAAACTACGACGCGTGCGCCAGCAAGGTCAAGCAAAAGCTCACCATCCATGGCGCCACCCACGCCAAGAGTGCGCAAGTTGACCCCGAGCTCTACTGGAACACAGTCAACAACTTCCTCGACGAGTATTTTTAGGCGAATAGCAACGTCTGAGGCTTTATCTGACCCCCTATTTTCGGAAGTATGCGGCAAAATCTGGAACTGCCGACCAGACCACAGTTTTACCAACAATTTATCAGGGGTTTTGTTGCCAAAAAACGTCGTGTGCTCGGCGGTCTCGAAATTTGCCGCATACTTCCGGAAAGCCGCCCGCGAGCGCTGTGCTCACGGGCGGCTTTTGCTAACGTTGCGCTACAAAAGCGCTTGATATGTCCAATAGACAGGCGCTATTTGACCTCGATGAGCTCGTACTCGCTCGTGCCAAGGCCGATCTTCTCGGCGTGCGCGATGCAGGTGCGCCAGTCGGTGTCGGGATGCGTGATGCAGAAGGGGTCCTTGGCCTGATCGCCCTCCAGATGCTCGTGGTTGTGCTCCATCTTGGCCGCGCTATCGGTGAGCTCGGTGTTGGGCAGCGGCTCGGACGCCATGACGGCGTCGGCGCAGGCCTGGTCGATGGCGACCGGGTCGAAGCTCGCGAACATGCCGATATCGTTGACGATAGGCGTGTCGTTTTCGGGATGGCAATCGCAGTTGGGGCTAATGTCCATGGCGAGCGAAATGTGGAAGCTCGGACGGCCGTCGACGACGGCCTTGGTGTACTCGGCGATCTTGCAGTTGAGCACGTCGGCCGCAGCGTCATGGCCGGGCTTGATGGCGTCCTGGTTGCACACGCCGATGCAGCGACCGCAGCCCACGCAGCGATCATGGTCGATAGCGGCAACGTGAACCGTACGGGTGTTGCCGTTGGCGAGCTCGCGCTCACGGGTGTCGTCAAACGAGATAGCGCTGTGCGCACAGACCTTTTCGCAGGCACGGCAGCCAATACAGTGCTCGGTCGCGACGTTCGGCTTGCCGGCGGCATGCTGCTCCATCTTGCCGGCGCGGCTGCCGCCGCCCATGCCCAGGTTCTTCATGGCGCCGCCAAAGCCGGCCTGCTCATGGCCTTTAAAGTGCGTGAGGCTGATCACAATATCGGCATCCATGAGTGCCCGACCGATCTTGGCCTCGTGCACGTACTCGCCGCCCTCGACCGGAACGAGCGCCTCGTCGGTGCCCTTGAGGCCGTCGGCGATGATGACCTGGCAACCCGTGGCATACGGGGTAAAGCCGTTCTGGTAGGCGGTATCGATGTGCTCGAGCGCGTTTTTGCGGCTACCGACATAGAGCGTGTTGCAGTCGGTGAGGAAGGGCTTGCCACCCAGCTCCTTCACGACATCCGCGACGGCGCGGGCGTAGTTGGGGCGCAAAAAGCTCAGGTTGCCCAGCTCGCCAAAGTGAATCTTGATGGCGACGAACTTGTTCTCAAAGTCGATCTGCTCGATACCGGCGTGACGGATGAGGCGCTTGAGCTTGTCGAGCTGGCTCTCGCGAGCATGCGTGCGCAGGTTGGTGAAGTACACCTTAGCGGGCGCTGCGGGTGCAGTTGCGGTCATAGATCTATCCCCTCGGTCTATATGGCGTTACAGACATAGAGGATGGTACCCGCTGAAGTAGGGTCAAAGTCAAGCGCGAAACCGAGTCGTTGGGGACGTTCTTAAACGACTACTCTTGGACTTTAAGGGCCTCGGCCAGGCTGACGCGCTTGATAGAACGCGTGTGTAGCAGCGCCACGACCAGGTAGGTCGCAAAGCCAATGCCGACGCATGCAGCCATAGACCAAGTGGGCACGTAGATCTCGATATTGCCGTTGTAGGCGAGCAGCATCGAGCGGAAGATGGCCGTGAGCGAGCCAATGATCACGGGCAGGCTCAGCACGAGCGACGCCGCCACGCACAGCGTGATCGAGCGGATGTACAGATGCGAGATCTCGCTATCGCGATAGCCAAAGACTTTCATGTAGCTGATCGAACGGGCGCTGTGGTCGATCACCGCCTTGGTCAGCAGGTACATAAACAGCAGGAAGATGAACACCGCAAGCCCGACCATCATGCCGATCATTTTGCTCATCATGCCGATGAACTGGTCGCCCACGGCGCGCATGTCATCGGGCGTGGTGTCGCCGGCAAAGTAACGAGCATCGAGATCGAGCTTCTCGTCGCTCACATAGCCGTTAAAGTAGGCGGCGTCGTTGTCGAACAGCTCGTTAAAGTCGTCGATACTCATATAGATATTCATGTCCGACTTGGAGCCCCAGGCACAGTCCTTGCCCGCGTACTCAAGGGAATAATGCTCGCCCTCGTACTTGTCGCCGAGCGTAACCTTCTGACCCTCGCTCCAGCCAAACTTATCGAGCAGACCGCCACCAAAGACGACGCGTCCGTCGCCGACGTTGAGATCTTTCCAGTAGCGCGAATCGGATGAAATGCCGTAGACGGAAATCGTCTCCTCGCCATTTCCATCGCCGCGGTCGTATTGCAGCTGGTAAACGACGTATTTCTCGGCCTGTGCGATTGTGCCCGCGCCGTTGTCGGTCGTATTGACCGGGTGGATATCGTCGTTGTCAGCGTCGATCTTAGAGGCCTTGTCAATCAGGCCGATGACCTCATCGCGGTCGCAGCCGAGGGCATCGGCAAGATCGTCAAGGCGCGCGTAGAGCGCATCCTTCTTGTCCTGGACCTTGGCAAGCGCATCCTGCGCTGCGGCCAGGCTCTCGGCAGACGGGGATGCGGTCGCGGCATCGGCTGCCACCTGCGCCGCATCGGCCGCGTCGTCAAGCTCGTCATCGGCATCCTGGGCGGCGGAAAGCAGCGCGCCGTCAACCGACTGCAAGCGCTCGAGTGCCGACCACTGCTCGCGCTCCTCGGCAGTGCCCTCGAGCTCCAGCGGCGCCTTGAGCGTGTACTGGTGCTCGGCGACCAGGCTCGTCTCGAGGTTGTCCGCGTAGTGCGTCATCGTGGGCAGGATCGCCAGGCCAAAGAGCAGCAGCAGCGAGGCAAACGCAATGCCCACAAAGAGCGTGGCGAAGTTGCCCAGGTTGCGCAGGAAGATACGCAGGCGGAAGCGGGAAACAAAACCCATGCGCTCCGGCAGTTGCATACCGCGCTTGGTGCCCGATTTGCCGCTCGCCTCGTAACGAAGGAACTGCAACGGCGTCTTGCCCATTTTGCGAAGCAGGCCCACCAGCGTGATGAGGATGAGCGCGGCGGCGGGAACCACGGCGCACTTCACAAAGATCTCCCAGCTCCAGCACACCTGGAAGGGCGGCAGACTGTACGACCCGTAATAGAGGCCGCGCATGGGCTCGGTAAAGAACGCTATGCCGAGCGCAGTGCCCAAAAGCGCCGCGACCACGCCCACGATAGCGGGAAGCGCAAGGTAGTGCAGCACGATCTCGCGGCGGCGGTAGCCGCTGGCGAGCAACGTGCCGATGATGGCGCTCTCCTCCTCGATGGTGGCGTCGGTAAGGACCACAAAGACGAACGCCATGATCACGATGATGATGTCGAGCAGCGTCATCCACATCATGGAGTCGCCGTCTACGTCGTCGCGCGCATAGCCAATGCCCTGGTTGGAATCGGCATCGATCAGATCGTCCACGCGCGCATCGGCGTCGGTCAGCGCCTCGACCATATCCTGCTCCGCATCGATGCGATCCGCGGTGGGGAGGTCGCGATCGGCAAAGGTAAAGGAGTAGGTGTAGGCGGGCGCGCCGCCGGCATCCTCGAGCGCGGCAAAGCCGGCATCGGTGACCTCGGCCACGCCGTACGTGATGGTGTTCACCGTAAAGTCCGAGTTGTTGAGGAACAGCGCCTGGCTATCGGGCTGGGTCATGATGCCGCAGATGGTGTAGGTGCGGCCCTCAAGCTCGACCTTATCGTCCACGGCGAGGTCGTTGTTGGTGGCGAAGACACGGTCGATGGCCACCTCATCGTCCGTCTTGGGCTGCCTACCCTCACAGTAGGACGCGATATCGACCTTGGTGCGGTGCGCATAGGTGCGCAGCGTGCGCTTGGTGCCGTCGTCGCCGGCGGTCTTTTTGATGATGGCGTCAATGGAGAAATTCTTGTAGAGCGTGACGCCGCCGACGTCGTCTGCCGCGTCCTCGGCTGCCTTGAGCTGGTCTTTGGTGGCCTCGAAGGAGGTGGTCACGCGGCCGTCCTCAATCGCGTACGCATCGCGTATGTCATCGATAAGGCAGCCGATGGAATGGGCTGCGAGCAAAAAGCCCGAGGTGAGAGCGATGCTTCCGCACATAAGCAAAAAGATGCCCAGGTACTTGCCGATATTGCGACGCAGCTCGCGCGGGAGACGTTTTGCGAGAGGTGTCATGGCGCCGCCTACCAATCGAGCTCGGCGGCCGCGACGGGCGACTCGTTGAGCTCATCCTCGACGATGCGCCCGTCGCGCAGGCGCAGCACGCGATTGGCCATGCGCGCGATGGCGGCATTGTGGGTGACAATGATGATGGTGCAGCCGTAGGTGCGGTTGACATCCTCCATGAGCTGCAAGATTTCCTTGGACGTCTTATAGTCAAGCGCGCCCGTGGGCTCGTCGCACAGCAGCAGGCCCGGGTTTTTGACGAGCGCACGGCCGATGGCGCAGCGCTGCTGTTGGCCGCCCGAGACCTGGCGCGGAAACTTGTTGCGGTGCTCGTAGAGGCCCAGCGAACGCAGCAGGTCGTCGATGTTGAGCGACTTTTTGGACAGGTGCGCCGTGACCTCGATGTTTTCCTTGATGGTGAGGTCGGGCACCAGGTTATAAAACTGGAAGACAAAGCCCAGCTCGCGGCGGCGATACTCGCCCAGGTCGGTAGGCTTGAGCACCGTGAGGTCGCAGCCGTCCACCAGAATAGAGCCGGCGTCGGCATCCTCCAGGCCGCCGATTAGGTTAAGAAACGTCGACTTGCCCGAACCCGAAGGTCCCAGCATGACGCAGATCTCTCCGCGGTTGATGGACGTGTCGATGCCGTCGAGCACCGTCAGGCATGCATCACCGTCGCCATAGTGCTTTTTGAGATCCTTAACCTGGACATAGGCTTCCTGCGTTGCCATGGTATCCCCTATTGTTAGCCCCGTACTACTTTATGAGCGTAATAGTAAACCTTGGCAAACTATTTTGGGGCGAGGCTTGGGATTTATTTCAGACTAGTCATTGGGGACGCTCTTAAACGACTAGGCGGCTAGGCGCGGGATTTGGCGCGTGCGAGGGCCAGGCCTACGGCGGCGATGGCCGCGGCAAAGAGCACCGTGACACCCAGATCGCAGGCGATATCGCCCAGCACGGTGGGCGTCAGGTCCGCGGCGAGCGCCTTGCCGATCGCGTCGTTCACCCAAAACGTCGGCACAAAATGCGCCACGGTCTGCACGGCCGAGCCCATGAGCGACAGCGGCATCCAGGCGCCGCCCAAAAACGTCATGAGCATGCCGAGCAGGTTGCCCACGCCGTTGAGCAGCTCCTCGCGCGCACCCAGGCTCGAAAGGGCAAAGCCAACGGCCAGAGGCGTGCACGCAAGGGCAAACGTCGCCGCCAGCGCCAGGCACACACGGCCCACGCCGACCTCGGCGACCGCGCCGGCAAAGCCCACGACGCCCATCATGCTCGACACAAACCAGATGCAGACGGTGAGTACGGCGGCGGCCGCAAACACGGCAAGCGAACGCTGGCGCTCGGAGATTGGGCCGGCATCCATACGACGCACGCGCTCGGGCTCGTTCATGCCCGAGAACACCAGCCCCACCGACACGATGACCGACGAGATAATCGCATACGCGCCAAAGTTGAAGTACGACTCGAGCGTGGCGGCGGCTGTCGAGTCAACCTTGACCTGCTCGATCTGGACCTCGGCACGCTTCGCGGCCGCATGCTCAGCGGCCTTGGCAACGTCGCCGTTGGAGACAGTGGGCTCAAGCGCCGCCGCAGCGCCCGCGAGCGAGATCCAGCGCGAGGCCTCGGCAGACGAAAGCGCCGCCGCCATGGTGCCGGCACCGTAGGTCACATCGAGCTTGGGCAGGGACTCCCCCGCGCGGGCGGCTGCAACGAGGTCGTCCTCAAACCCCTCCGGGATAAAGAACACGCAGTCGGCACTGCCCTTGGCGCTGTTGCTCTTGGAGAGCGCGTCCGCAAGATCGTACGTATCGTCGCCGACGCCCGTGACCAGCTCAAAGCGCGAACCCAGATGCTTGGTAAGCGCACGCGAAAGGTCGCTGTCGTCGCGGTCGACCACGATCACGTTGGCGTCGTAGGGCCTGTACTCGGTGAGCTGCGACGAGTTCCAGCTCACCGATGCCGCGATGAATACGCCCATGAGCGAGATGAACACCGTGTAGATGAGCAGATAGAGCGGGTGCGCGAGCGCCATGCGAAGCGCAGTCTTAAAGGTGCTCATAGCGGCTCCTTCCAAAGATCAGCGTGGCGGCGGCAACGAGCAGCAGCGCCATAAGGACCAGTGCACCGGCGCGAACGGCAAAGGGGCCCAGGTCCTCAAAGAAATACAGGCGATTGAACATGTCGCAGATGAGCTTGACGGGGTTGAGCCAGCACTCGGCCGGGCAGGCGCGGGCAACGTCGTCGGCAAGCGCCATCGCCGGCTCGCCGTAGAGCCCGGCAAACAGGGCACACGTGGTGGCAAAGCCTGTGAGGATGCCGGACTTGGATGCCTTGCCGCCCTTAACGGGAAGCGTGCCCACAAAGAGCCCCAGGCCCGTGGCGGCAAGCGCGGAAGCGGCGCCGCCCACCAAGCACAGTCCCTCGCGCCCGCCAAAGTCGACACCCACGACCAGGCACACGTAGCCGATCGCGATCGTCATCGAGGCAAAGGAAACCAGCCACGAGCCCACAAAGATACCGGCCAGCGACGCCGTCTTGGAAAGGCCGCCCACGCAGCGACGCGCGCCAAGGCCCGACAGATTGGGCTGCAAATCGACGACGCTCAAGGCGGCAAACTCGGCAGACATCATCGCGACCAGGCCAAAGAGCGCGTAATAGTAGATGACCGTGCCATCGGGCGTGATGCGTGTCAGGCTCACACGGCGGGTTCCGCCCTCGAGCGACAGGGCGCGCGCAACCACCTCCGGGTCGGCGAGTGCCGCCGGGTTGTCCTGGGAAATCTGGCGCATGAGCTCGGCATTTTGCGTATACGAGCTTGCCACCGTCTCCAGAATGCTGCGGTCGGTGAGCACCGACGAGGCGCGCGAGCCGTCATAGCTCGAAAGCAGTGTGAGCTTGGGCGTGCCCGCGGCATCGACCGTGTAGATGCCCGCGACCTCGCCGGCCTTGAGCGCACGATTCGCGACGGTCACATCCTCGCACCCGTGGATCTCGAGCAGTTGGTCGTCGCCTTCCTTGGCAAGCGATGTCGCCACATCCTTAAAGGTCGAGGCGTCCCAGGCCTCATCCACTACGACGGCCACCGGCACCGGGTCGACCGTGCCGTCGGAGCTCAGATTCGCAAACATAAACATGAACATCGTGGAAAGCGCGACGGGAAAGATCGCGCCCCAGACCCACGTGCTCGGCCGGCACAGCAGCGTCTTGACCGTAATGATAATGGTGTTGAACATGGCTGCCCCCTAGTCGCGCAGCTCGCGGCCGGTGATCTCGAGGAACACGTCGTTGAGGGTCGGCGGTTCGCTCCACACGCGGCCGAGCGCAACGTCGGCAGCACGCAGCGTATCGAGGATGTCCACCAGGTTGTGCGGGCTCGCCTCGCAGGTGCAGACGAGTTCGCCGCCGGAAAGCTCAACCGAAAGCACATGCTCGAGGGCGCGTAGCCGCTCGACTGTGGCGGGCTCGACGGCGCCGACCTCGACGGTCACGCGCTCGCCCATCTGGATCATGCGCTTGAGCTCGTCGTTGGTGCCCTGCGCCAACACGCGGCCGCCGTCCATGATCATGATGCGGCTGCAAATCTGCTCGACTTCCTCCATGTAATGGCTGGTATACACCACTGTGGCGCCCTCGTCGCGCAGGCGGCAGATGCCCTCCAGGATGGCGTTGCGGCTCTGCGGGTCGACCGCCACCGTGGGCTCGTCAAAAAAGATGAGCTCGGGCTTGTGCGCGATACCGCAGGCGATGTTGAGGCGTCGCGCCAGGCCGCCCGAGAGCTTACCGGGGCGGAACTTGGTAAAGTCGCCCAGCCCGACAAAGTCGATGGCCTCGTCCACGAGCGCGCGGCGGCGCTTGCGGTCGCTGATGTAAAGGCTACAGAAATAGTCGATATTCTCGCGCACCGTGAGCTCGTCAAACACCGCCACCTGCTGTGGCACCACGCCGATGCGGCGCTTGAGGTCATAGCGGGCGGGCGTCATGGGCTCGCCGAACAGCTCGATGGTGCCTTTGTCGTAGGCAAGCAGCTGCAGAATACAGTTGATGGACGTGGTCTTGCCCGAGCCGTTGGGGCCCAGCAGGCCAAAGATCTCGCCGGGGGCGATGCTCAGGTTAAAGTGGTCGAGCGCGATAAGGTCGTCATAGCGCTTGACGAGGTTTTCGACGTGGACGATGTCTGTCATGAGGCGGCCCTCCTGTTGATTGCGGCCCGGTACGATTGCATCATCGCAGGAGCCGCCGGCGCGCGCCAGTGAGCTTTGTCACGAGTGCGAGGGGGCGGAGGCGAAACCCCCGCTCGCGCGAGCAATCGACGCCGCTTTGCCGCGCGGGAAGAATGTCACGGTTGCCCCGGGCGGCGCCTCCCCCGCGCGCAGCATCGCGTACAATACCCGTATGAACAGGCTTTTCGACAAATCGATTGTATTGGCGTGCTGTATCGCAGCCGCTCCGGGCCTTGCTGTGGACGCTCGCCTGGTCGCGGCGTTTTGCCTTGGCGTTATTGCCACCTCGCTGGCCGAGGTCGCACAGGGGAAACGCACACGCCGTGTAAGCAAGGCCGCGAGTTACGCTTACATCATCGCGGCCGTCTTTGCGCCGCCGTTTGTGCCGTTTGCGCCTCTCGCCCTCTATGACATTGCGCGGCGCGTGCGCCGTGAACACGTTTGGGGCGCGTTGGGCATTGGCGTCGCCTTTGTCTTCGCACTCGTCGCGGACCTACGCGCCGACGCGCTCACCGCCCGAACGCTTCTACTGACCGCCATCCTTTCAGTTGCCGCCACCTTGTTATCGCTACGTACCGCCCAGTTGGAGCGCGAGCAGCAGCGCATGCGCCGCATCCGCGACGAGCTGCAGGAACGAGCTCTCGCGCTCGAAGCGCGCAACCGCGACCTTGCCGATCGCCAGGACTACGAAGTCGAGCTCGCGACACTCGCCGAACGCGCCCGTATCGCGCGCGAGATCCACGATAACGTCGGCCACCAGCTCACGCGCGCCTCGCTGCAGACCGAGGCCCTGCGCGTCGTGCACGCCGACGAGCCCAGGGTTGCCGCCGATTTCGCCGACGTCAAACGCACGGTTGACGAGGCGCTCCAGCTTGTGCGCACCAGCGTCCACGCGCTCAACGACAACGCCGTCGACCTTTCCGTGCAGCTCGAACGCATTGTCGAAGGCGCGCGCTCGGACGGCGGTCCGCAGATTGAGCTTGAAGTTATGGCCGAGCATGCACCCGCAAACGTCGCCAACTGCTTTGCGGCGGTCCTGCGCGAGGCGCTCTCCAACACCATGCGCCACGCTTGCGCCCATGCTGTCACTGTACGATGCATGGAGCATCCGTCGTTTTACCAGCTCATCGTTACCGACGATGGCACGGGCGGGGTCCAAGCAAGCAGCCGCGGCGCCGCGGAGGGCATGGGGCTCGCCTCCATGCGCGAGCGCATCGAGGCGCTTGGCGGCACCTTCAC
>UQUD01000050.1 GCA_900544225.1 uncultured Collinsella sp. | reverse complement strand
ATGGCGACGGGGCAAAGCGCCCCACGACGGGCGCGGGAACGGAGGCGGGCTGCGTCGTTGGCGCATCCGCGGCGGGCGTTGCTATGTTGCGTGTTTTGATATCCATGCGGACGAGTATAGCGCGGGGCGCGATGGGGAGGCGTCACTGTGGTCCGCAAGTTGTCGAGGCCCCGCATTGCGTATGGCGGGCTGCAGACTCGGTGCTTTAATTCCTGTCCGTCAACTTGGCACCTTAGACAACAGAAACCCCGGCAGCTCTTCGCAACTGCCGGGGTTTCCGCGGAAAAGGGGGACATGATCCTCGAGCGAACGGCAAAGGGGCAAACCGTTTTCGCTCAACTGCTTTATGCCCCTCGACTGGTGGCTCAATCAGCGCATGCCGAGCCCACACAAAGCCGCTACACCTGTGACGGAGCTGTGAAGTGGTATCTATTGTTGGCGCGGGATTCGGCCAAAGAGCGTCCTAAACAACAAATTTGTTGCTGTCTGTCGGTTCAACCCAATGATCCGTTTTCCTCCGTCCCCAATAGATCGTTTTCCAAGTGTCGGGGTGCGGGCGTGACTTTCATCCCGTTTGGCACTCCGGTCGCCTAGATGTTCGTCATGTGTGCCCGCAAACGTGGGACAATGGCGATGTTGGTTTTACAGACAAAGGATGTGCCTATGAACGCCCCCGTTGCCAATACTTGTCGGCAGCGCTGCCTGTTTGCGCGATTCGCTTCCGTCTGCGTGCTCGTCGCGCTCGCGTTGTTGCTGCTGCCTGTCGCCGCGCACGCCGACGGCTACTCCATGACCCAAACCTATATCGGCGCCACGGTCGAGGCCGACGGCTCGCTGACCGTTGTCGAGGGGCGCCAGTTTGATTTCGATGACGACATCAACGGCGTGTTTTGGGAGATCAATACGGGCACCAACCAGCAGGGCGGTACGGCGGGTGTCGATGTGCTGAGCGTCGAGGAGGAGGACACCGCGTTCAACAAAGTCGATAGCGCGAACAAGGGTGACTCTGGCGTCTATACGGTCGAGCAGACTGGTGACGGCGTAAAGATCAAGGTTTTCAGCCCCCACGAGAGCGGCGATAGCGCGATCTATTACGTGAGCTACACCATGACCGGTGCGGTTATGAACTGGGCCGATACCGCCGAGCTCTATTGGAAATTCGTGGGCGACGGCTGGTCCGCGGATTCCGATGACGTCGAGATGGAAGTGCACTTCGCAAATGCCGCTGCCGGGACGGCGGCCGTCAAGGGCGATAACTTCCGCGCGTGGGGCCACGGTCCGCTGACGGGTGACGTATCGCTCGATGCGGACGAACCCATGGTCACCTATACCATTCCCTGCGTGCATCAGGGCGAATTCGCCGAGGCACGCATCGCCTTCCCCAGCGACTGGGTGCCGCAGCTTGCCGCCTCGGGCGAAGAGCGCATGTCAACGATCCTGAGCGAAGAGAAGGAATGGGCCGACGAAGCCAACGCCCGCCGCGCTCACGCTCGCATGATTGCCAATGTACTTGCCGTACTAAGTGTTGTCGCGGCGGTGGCCTTTACCGGCACAATCGTTGTGCTCAAGCTGCGCCGCCGCAAGCCCAAGCCGCTTTTCCAGGACGAATATTTCCGCGATGTGCCTTCGGCCGACCATCCCGCCGTGCTTTCGGCCCTCATGAGCTGGAACGAGGTGCCCGATCAGGCATATATCGCCACGCTCATGAAGCTCACCGACGACCGTGTGATTAAGCTGGAGCAGGCGACCGTGACTAAGGCTAAGAAGGGTCTGTTGGGGCGTGAAAAAGAAGAGCAGACGTATCGCGTGACGGTGAGTGATGCGGGCTGGAAGTCGGCCAAGGGCATTGACCACATGGTGCTCAAGGTCTTCTTTGCCGGTGCTAAGCCCGACGAGAACGGCGATCGCTCGCGCACGTTCGACGAGCTGCAGCACTACGTCAAGCAGCACGCTACACCCGTGGGCGACAAGCTCGAGGACTATCAGAACACCGTTAAGGGCAAGCTGGCCGATAGCGAGTACGTTGCCTCGGACGGCATTGTCGCAATGGTGTTTTGCCTGGTTCTTGGTATTCTGATCGCCTGTATTCCCGCGGGATCCATCTTCTTTACCGACGGCGCACAGGCGAACATTATCGCCGCGGTTATCTCGGTGCCGATTGTGCTGGTGGGTATTGGCGTGGGCCTTACGTTCCGCCGCTTTACGCCGGAGGGCGCCGAGGTGGCGGCTCGCTGCAAGGCGCTCAAGCATTGGCTTGAGGATTTCACGCGCCTAAAGGAAGCCGTTCCGGGCGATCTGGTACTGTGGAATAAACTTCTGGTGATGGGTGCGGCGCTGGGTGTTTCCAAGGAAGTCCTGCGTCAGCTTGCCGAGGCTGTTCCTCCCGAGGTGCGCGAGGCCGACGGTTTCTACGACAATTACCCCTGCTACTGGTGGTACTACCATCATTACGGCAACGAGTCGCCGATGGATTCGTTCGACGGCGTGTATCACGAGAGCATCCGTGAGCTGGCATCGAGCTCCGACAGCTCGAGCGGCGGCGGAGGCGGCGGCTTCTCGGGCGGCGGAGGCGGCGGCGTCGGCGGAGGCGGCGGCGGAACGTTCTAGCGGTCGTAAATTATGGGATGGGCTTTTCTCGACAGCCGTCGGGGGAAGCCCATCCCTTTTTTATGCGCTACCTACGAAGACTGTCCCCAACGACTAGTCACTGGGGACGTTCCTAAATGACTAGGTATGGCTGCTGGGCCTAGGCTGTTAGGTCGAGTTCGTAGAGGAAGCTTTCGCGCGGCATGTCGTGACGGCGCTCTTCGCGGTTGGCGCGGTGCGTGGCCGTGCGCTTAAAGCCATGCAGCTCGTAGAACTTCCACGAGCAGTTGGAGTCGGTGTACAGGTGCGCCCTCGTCGCCCCGCGCGAGGATAGGTACGAGACTGCGGCGTCGAGCAACACCGAGCCAACGCCCAGGCCATGGACGTCGCGATCGACGGCAAGCAGCGTGACCTCGTTGTCGTGTGGCAACGGGCTGCTTTCGAGCAGGCGGTTGTTGGTTCGGATGGTTGCGCGCACAAACGAGAGATACTCGGCGCAGGCATCGGGCTCCAGCTCGCGCATTTGCGATAGCAGTGCGCGTTCGGTATCCAGCCAATGTTCCTTAACGGTGGCGCCGGAGCTCTGTCCCGCACGCGCGAGCGCAATGCCGCGCGCCTGACCGTCGATTACGGCAACCTGCGAAAACGTCGAAGACGAAAGGCAATAGGCGAGGTCGCATGCGGCCTCGAGGCGGTTGTACTCATCGTTATCCGAATTGTTATGCCAAAGCTGCTGCAGAATCAACGCGATGGCGTCGAAGTCTTCGGTATCAAACGGTCGGTAGAGAACCCGCGAGACCATGGTGCCTCTTTCTTTTGCGGATGCATATCGAGCACAGTTCTACCACGCTATTGGCATCTAATTATGGTGCCCCTGTGTTCCATGAACTCACCGTGCCCGGTGCCGTGCCCATCCCCTCCGCTCGCAAACTTTTTCTGCATATGCGCCCGTTGCGGGGTGCATCGATGCGCTCGATGCGCTACATTGAATCAGTATTTTCAATGCCGCTGCGCGAGCGCTGCAGATCGACGTATCACCGGCTCACAGAGCACGGCGGCGTACCAGACAGGAGGACTGCATGGGATCTGATGTGAAGATCGCACGCGCGTTGATCTCGGTTACCGATAAGACGGGCGTCGTCGATTTCGCACGGACGCTGGTCGATGACTTTGGCGTCGAGATCATCTCTACGGGCGGCACGGCTCGTGCCATCGAGGACGCGGGCGTCCCCGTAACCCCCATCGAGGAGTTCACGGGCTATCCCGAGATGATGGACGGCCGCGTTAAGACCCTGCACCCCAAGGTTCACGGCGCGCTGCTGGCCCGCCGCGATTCCGAGCAGCACATGCAGGAGGCGGCACAGCACGGCATTAAGCTGATCGACCTGGTCGTCGTCAACCTGTACGAGTTCGAGAAGACCGTCGCCAACCCCGAGGTCACCTTCGCGGATGCCATCGAGCACATCGACATCGGCGGTCCCTCCATGCTGCGCTCTGCCGCCAAGAACGCCGCGAGCGTTACCGTCATCTCCGACCCGGCCGACTATGATGCCGTCCTGGCTGAGATGCGCGAGACCGGTGGCTGCACCACGCTTTCCACTCGTCGTCGCCTGCAGGTGAAGGTCTACCAGACCACCGCCGCCTACGACACGGCTATCTCCCGTTGGCTTGCCGCCCAGGCAAGCGACGTGGCGGACACCTCTGCCAAGCTCGAGATCTCGCTGGAGAAGGTCGACGACCTGCGCTATGGCGAGAACCCGCAGCAAAAGGCCACGGTCTATCGCTTTGCCGAGGGCTGCGAGAATACCGCGAGCTCGCAGTTCCCGCTCGTGGGCTCCGAGCAGATCCAGGGCAAGCCGCTCAGCTACAACAACTATCTGGATGCCGACGCCGCTTGGAACCTGGTCCGCGAGTTCGACGAGCCGGCCTGCGTGATCCTCAAGCATCAGAACCCCTGCGGCTCCGCCGTGGCCGAGGACATCACGGCCGCCTACGACCGCGCCTTCGCCTGCGATCCCAAGAGCGCCTTCGGCGGCATCATCGCCTGCAACCGCGAGGTTCCCTATGAGCTGGTTGAGCACTTTGCCGATCAGAACAAGCAGTTCGTCGAGGTTATCATCGCTCCGAGCTACACTGCCGAGGCGCTCGAGCGCATGGCCAAGCGCCCCAACCTGCGCGTGCTGGCCACCGGCGGCGTGGACCACGGCGCCCAGGTGGAGCTGCGCTCCGTCGACGGCGGCATGCTGGTGCAGGAGGTCGACCACGTGACCGAGGATCCCGCGACCTTTACGTTCCCCACCGACCGCAAGCCCACCGACGCCGAGATGGCCGAGCTCGAGTTTGCCTGGAAGGTCTGCAAGGGCGTCAAGTCCAACGCCATCCTGGTCTCCAAGGGCAAGGCCGGCATTGGCATGGGCCCGGGTCAGCCCAACCGCGTTGACTCTGCACTGCTTGCCTGCGAGCGCGCCGAGGACTTCTGCGAGCGCGAGGGCGTGGAGAAGGGCGGCTTTGCCTGTGCAAGCGACGCGTTCTTCCCGTTCCGCGACAACGTCGACGTGCTTGCCGCGCACGGCGTGACCTGCATCATCCAGCCCGGCGGCTCCAAGCGCGACGACGAGAGCGTCCAGGCCTGCAACGAGCATGGCATTGCGATGGTCTTCACGGGGGCCAGGCATTTTAGGCACTAGAGGCTTTCCCAAGCACCCGACCTTGCCCCTCAAACCGTCGCTTGCGTACATTTAGTACGCGGCGCTCCTCTTTCGGGGCAATCTCGGGCACTTGGAAAACCCTTAATGGGATGTTGTTCTATCCCATTAAGCCGATCGGTCGCCTGGCCGTATCGTCAAAATAATCTCCGCAAAAGACGGTCGCTCCGTTTGGAGGGCCGTCTTTTTGGTATAAGAGGACGGAATGACTAACACGAAAGGTATGACCATGCCCCAGATTGATGATGCCGAGCTGTTTGGCAATGCCGAGGATCAGCGTGCGTACGAGGACTTTTGCGCCAATCAGGAGGCGGTCGAGAAGTTTACGCTCGACAAGCCCGCGCTTGTCTGCCGTTGGCGCATGTCCAACAAAAAGGTGCCCATGCTCAACCGCCACATTCGCGCGCTGTCCGAGCGCCTGGTGCAGTGCGAGCCGCTTACCCACAACATGCTCAGCTGGGCCAAACAACACGTTGAGTGGTCGCTTGCCGAGGGTGATTACACCGCATACGACGGTGTGCTCATGCTGGTGATCGACGTTAACGGCAACGCCGCCATGACGGTGGGGGAGTACGAGCCACTAGCCGATACGTCGGCCAAGGCGCTGCGTGCCCGTTCCGCCGAGGCTCGCTCCGAGGCCGACGAGACCGGCGTGGCGCCCGAGCTGCTCGCTGCCGTCAACAACGGCGAGCTCGCCTTTGTGGCGCCGGCGGACGAGTGCCTGTGCGGCACGGCGACGCTCATTGAGCAGCTGGCCCAGACCAAGGGCATTCCGGTCACGCGCGTAGATATTCCCGCGCAGCTTAAGGGCGCGCTGTTCCTGGTGAGCGACGAGCACGGCGTGGTCCCCGCAACCGAGACGGACGCCGCCGAGGCCGACGCCGCCACGGTCGCCTTCTTCTCCGAAGGCTACGAAAAGCTCCGCGCCCGCCGCTCCTAACCTCAAGGCGGGGCGGGCTTACTGAAGCGAGCGAGCGCGTTCGATGGCGTAGGCGAGCGACAGCTGCTCCATCTCCGGGGCGCATTTGTAGCTCAGCCCGGTGAGAGCTGTCACCTTATCGAGGCGATATCGAATCGTGTTCGGGTGCTGGCTGGTCTGCTTGGCGGTTTGCTCGATACGTCGGTCGTTCTCGATGAATGCGGCGAGCGTGGATTCCAACTCACTGCCATGCTCGCTGTCGTGCTCGCGTATCGGCGAGAGAATCGCCTCCGAGAACGACCGCATCTCCGGGGTTTCCGCAAAAGGCATCACGGTTCTCAGGATGCCGAGCTGCGCATAGCGGATGGGGCCCTCGGCTCGTTGACAAGATAGGCGCTGTGCGTAAATCGCCTGCGAGATCGCCTGCGCCACCGCCTCGTCTCCAAACAGAATATCGCTGATGCCGAGCCCTTCCGCTCCGCCGTCGATACCGCTAGTCTCGATGAGCTCCGTGAGCGCCTGCACGATTCGCTCCACATCGAGCGTCTGCTCCGAGTCACTTGTCGCTACGAATAACAAACCTCCGTCATAGGGTGCCAGCATGTTGTGGCATCCGGCGAGGGTCGATTTTGCACAGAGACGTTCGATTTGCAAAAACGTACGCGGGTCGAGGGGCTCTGCAAACGATGCGAACAGGGCGACCGCTTCGTCCAGAAATGACGGGTTGAGGCCTCGGATGCGTCGGCAGATGGACTCAGGCGATACATCTGTCCTTAGGGCATCGATCTCGCGCTGCGCGAAGTCGATGGACGCGAGCTGCTCGATATGCCGTTTGACCTCATAGATGACGCCGTCAAAGAACAGTGAGTCGTCGGTCGTGAGAAAGACCGGGTAGTGCCGCGCGTTGGCGTAGCGGATGGCTTGGTCGGGAATCGGGATGTGCAGGACGTTTTTGATGATAAGACCGCTCGTTCCCTTGGCGACGAGGTATTTCACGGCTTCAGTGATGAGGTACGGGTCGTCCTTCGCATAGAGGAAGGTGCTAAGGACGATCTCGTCTGAGCTGAAGTTGACGCGCTGGTACTTGTTCTTGAGGCCAGGCATGAGTTCATAATCGAGGATCCCGACGCCGGAGACGGCACGCGAGACGCCGTCGCTGCCGGCGATTAGACGGACCGACCCCTCATATTCCCGTGAGAAGTCCGAGATGGTGTATAGCATCAACATCACCTTGTAAATCACTACAATAAGTACAGGTATAAATAGGATAATCGCACATCCGTATGCCTTTCATGCGAGAAATAGTTCAAATATCAGCTGATAGAACGAAAAATCAGATCGAGAATCGTTGTAGATTCCAACAAGAAATAATCCTTGGCGGCATCATTACTAAACCGTACAGTGAAGCAACGTATAGCTTTCGCTGAAAGGAGCGATGATGGGGCAGATGGTGGTGCTATCGGCCGAGGAAGTTTCCAAGGTGCTGACAATCGAGGATGCAATCGCTGCTGTGGAGGAGGCATATCGCCAGAAGGCAACGGGCAAGGGTGTTGCGTGGCCGATGGTATATGAGCAGTTCGAACCCGGCGTGGCCGATATGGATATCCGCTCGGGCGAGTTGGCGGGAAGCGGTCTCTTCGGCCTCAAACTCACTGCTTGGTTCTCTCAGAATCCCAAAAAGGGGCTGCCCGAGATCTTTGGCACCACGCTGCTGTGCGACAACGCGACGGGCGAGCCGCTGGCGCTGCTTAATGCCTCCGCTGTCACTGGGCTT
The DNA here is from genome assembly GCA_900544225.1 of uncultured Collinsella sp. Lineage (GTDB taxonomy): Bacteria > Actinomycetota > Coriobacteriia > Coriobacteriales > Coriobacteriaceae > Collinsella. Next base: position 5,773 of record UQUD01000050.1, on the reverse strand, counting down.
CGAACCGGTGCCGCCGCTGCGCTCGGTGCCAAGTGGCTGGCTCGGGAGGATGCGTCCAAACTGCTTGTTGCGGGTGCCGGCCATATGAGCACCTATATGGTGGCGGGCGTGCTCGCCGCCTGTCCCAAAGTGAGCGAGGTCAAGGTGTGGGAGCCGGTTTCCGATGCCGCGCCCGAGGCCCGCGTCGAGCGCATGCGTGACGAGGTCGCCCATATCTTGGGCGCCTGCGAGCATGCTCGCGAGGCATCCACCTATTCCATCGAGGCGACGGCCGACGGCCAAGGTGCCGCGGCAGAGGCCGACATCATCGTGACGATCACGCCGGCGACCAAGCCCATCATCCCCGATGCATGGGTGCGCCCCGGTACGCATATCTCCTGCGTCGGTGCCGACATGCCCGGCAAGCAGGAGCTCGCCTCGGCGCTTGTCGCCCGCGCCGCTGTTTACGTCGACGACCGCGAGCAATCGGTCGCGTCCGGTGAACTGGAGATTCCGGTTGCCGAGGGCGCCATCACGCCCGAGGACATCAAAGCGGAGCTCGGCGAAGTCATCGCCGGCACGGCTAAGGGGCGTTCGGATGACGAGCAGGTGACGGTGTTCGATACGTCGGGCATCGCCGTTCAGGACCTTTCGGCATCGAAAATCGCCTACGACCGCGCCGTCGAGGCGGGGCTGGGTACCGTGGTGGAGCTGTAAGAAAGTCAAGGAAAGGAAACGACAATGCAGATCAAGGATTTTGCCGTCGAGCAGTGGATGAACGAGTGGGAGACCAAGTGCACCTACAACGTTGCGGAGACGTGCGTCTACTCCCTCACGCTCGACCAGCTGTTCGAGCTTACGAACACCGACAAGAAGGCGTGGCTCGATAGCCTGTGCTCGCGCCGATTCACCTACGGAGACATCGAGGGGCAGCCCGGCTTCCTCGAGGGGGTCGCGCGTCTCTATAAGACGGTCGAGCACGGGCATATCGTGCCCACGCACGGCGCGACCGGTGCCAACTCCCTGGTTATTTCCACGCTTGTCGAACCGGGCGATCACGTAGTCTCCGTCAAGCCCACCTACCAGCAGCTTTACTCGATTCCCGAGATGTGCGGTGCGAAGGTCGATATCCTTCAGCTCGATCGTAAGAACGGCTACCACGTCGACGTTGACGCGCTTGATGCCCTGGTGACCGACGATACCAAGCTCATCTGCATCAATAACCCGGACAACCCCACGGGCGCCCTGCTCGACACCGATACGCTCAAGGCGATTGTCGAGGTTGCGCGCAAACACGACGCGTGGGTGCTCTGCGACGAGGTCTACCGTCTGCTTACTCAGACGGATGAGTACTGCGAGTCCGTGATCGACCTGTACGACAAGGCCGTCGTCACCGCATCCATGTCCAAGGTCTGGTCGTTCGCCGGCCTGCGTCTGGGCTGGGCGGTCACCAAGAGCCCGGAACTTCGCCGCGCGCTGCTCTCGCATCGCGACTACAACCTGATTTCCGCCGGCATATTCAGCGAGACGGTGGCGGAGCTGATTCTGGGCAACGCTTCCGTGATCCTTGAGCGCAGCCGTCGCATCGTCCGTCAGAACCTTGCTGTTCTGGAGAAATGGGTCGAGAGCGAGCCGCACCTGTCGTTCGTCAAGCCCGAGGCGGGTACCACCGCGCTCGTGTATTACGACTACGACATCGACTCCAGGACGTTCTGCATCGACATGATTAAGAAGTCCGGCGCACTCGTCACCCCGGGCGATTGCTTCGAGGAGCCCAAGAGCATGCGCATCGGCTATGCATACTCCGATAACACCGACGACCTGCAGAAGGGCCTGGATGCCATTTCTGCGTACATGCGTACGCTCGAGTAGAGGCTCGAGATCGAAGTGATGGGGCCGATCGGTTTAGGACCGAGGCCCCTATTTTCTCTCAAGGCTACCGAACACTTTTGTCATTTAGGTGCCCACGGGGTCGTATCGCTGCGACGCCGTGGGCATAATGGTGTGGAAGGTGCAAGTTACGCGAAATGGGAGGACACATGGCGCTGATTTATGTCGTTGAGGACGACGAGCCCATTCGTCGTGAGCTTGTCGACATCCTTGCCCGCGCCGGGTTTGAAATCGAGGCCTGCGAATCGTTTGAGCATGTCTCGCGCGATATTCTCGCCGCCGCGCCCGACCTGGTGCTGCTCGATCTCACGCTCCCTGTCAAAGACGGCCAGCACATCTGCCATGAGGTCCGTCGCGAATCCGAGGTCCCCATCATCGTTCTCACGTCGCGCACGACCGAGATCGACGAAGTCATGGCCATGACGCTCGGCGCGGACGACTTTGTTCCCAAGCCCTATAGCGCCCGTGTGCTCGTGGCGCGCATCAATGCCTTGCTGCGTCGCACCGCGGCGGCGGGCGAGCGCAGCACGCTCGTACACAAGGGACTGGAGCTCGACCTTGCACGCTCCATGGTCACCAACACGCTAACCGGCACCAGTACCGAGCTCACCAAAAACGAGCTGCGTATCCTCTCGCTGCTTCTGAGCCGCGCGGGCAAGATCGTTTCGCGTTCGGCCATCATGCAGGACCTGTGGGACTCCGACGCCTTTGTGGACGACAATACGCTTACCGTCAACATCAACCGTCTGCGCACCACGCTCGAAAAAATCGGCATCAAGGGGTATTTGACCACGCATCGCGGCCAAGGCTATTCGGTCTAGGGGCCGGCTATGTCGTTTGGCAAGTTCTTTAAAGATGCGCTGCTTCCCGTCGCCGTGTGGACGTGCGGCGTGCTGCTGAGCTGTTTTGTGCTGACGGTCGCCGGCGCACCCGTTTCTATTGTGGTCGTGGCGGTTGGCGTGTCCTTTATCTTTGGCATGCTCGGCATCGTGATCGAGTACGCTCGTCGTCGCCGTTTTCTGCGTCAGTTGGAGCGCGCGGCAGAGGAGCTCGAGAGTCCCGCATGGGTGCAGGAGATGGTGCAATGCCCGACCTATGCCGAGGGCGAGCTCGAGTACGAGGTCTTGCGCCGGGTGGGCAAGGCGGCATGCGACGAGGTTGCCGAAGGCCGGCGTCAGACCGATGACTATCGCGACTATATCGAGAGCTGGGTCCACGAGGCCAAGCTGCCCCTGGCGGCGGCCCATCTGATTTTGGAAAACCTGGATGGCAGCGAAGACGACCTGTCGCGTGTGGATGACCTGGGTCGCGAGCTGGCTCGCGTGGAGCGCTATATCGACCAGGCGCTGTACTACGCGCGCTCGGAAGTCGTGGAGCGCGACTACTTGATTCGCCGCTGGGATCTCAAGACCCTGGTGACGGGCGCGATTAAGGCCAACGCGCGCGAGCTCATCGCGGCGTACGTGGCCCCGGTGTGCGAGAACCTCGACTTTGAGGTCTTTACCGACGAGAAGTGGCTCGAGTTTATTCTGGGCCAGCTCATTCAGAACAGCATTAAATATGCGCGTGAGGACGGCGCAAAGATCGTGTTTTCGGGTGCGTTGCTGGACGGGGGCCTGGCGAGCGAGCGCATCGAGCTTACCGTCGCGGACAACGGCTGCGGCGTGAGCGCGGCCGACCTGCCGCGCGTGTTCGAGAAGGGCTTTACCGGCGACAACGGCCGCACCACCAAGCGCGCAACGGGCATCGGCCTCTACCTGGTGGCGCGCCTGTGCTCCAAGATGGGCATCGACGTCACCGCGGCATCGGAGCCGGGCGAAGGCTTCGTCGTAACATTCGCTTTTTCAACGAACAAGTTCCAATACTTTGAGTAACGCACACGGCAAACGGCCGCCCAAACAAAACGTGCCGCCCCAAACGGGGCGGCACGCCATCTTTTATCAGCCAACTCGTTAAAGTACGGTGACGAAGGCGCAAGGCCGGGAGGGGTTATCTAAGCCGACATCCCGCAGCCGCGAAGCGGCGAGGACGTCGGCGTGATAACCCCGCAGGCCTTGCGCCGGCGGGAAGGAACCTACTTCACGACCAGAATGTCGCAGTCGGTGTTGCGTAGCAGGAACGTCGAAATCGAACCCAGGAGCGCGTACTTGATCGAGGACAGGCCGCGTGCGCCGCAGAGTACCAGGTCGGGCTTGACCACGTCGAGCATCTCGTCCTTGAGCGTCTCGCGAATACGGCCGGCGCGAATCATGACCTCGACCTCGGGAATATCGGGATTGGCCTTGGCCTCTTCGAGCTGCTTGGCGATGGAGTTCTTAAATGCCTCCTCTAGGCCGTTGACCAGATCGACCGGATAGGAACCGGCGCTCTCGAGCGCCGTGGAATCGATGACGTGGCCGATGATTAGCTTGGCGCCATTGTTTGCGGCGACCTTGATGGCGCGTGCGAGCACAAAATCCTGCTGCTCAGTACCGTCGAGCGAAACAAATACCTTGGTATAGCCCTCGTTCATGGTTTCCTCCTTGGTCTATCGCACGGGCGCGGGGCTCGTGCGTCGGGCGGGCGCGGATGCGTGGCCGCCGGACACTTTATCTTGTTGCAGTTATACCCAAGGATTTGGGTTTGACCGCTCGCAATTCTGTGAACGGGCGAGTTTTTTGGTAAGGGTAGGCGCAGGCGCGCCGCCAACGGTTGATAATGGGACATCGCCCGCACCGTCCGCAGAACAATATCGGCGGGTGTCTAACGAGGGGGTCCCTTTGGATATCATTGAGCTTCTAAAATCTGCCTTCATGGGCCTGGTCGAGGGCATCACCGAATGGCTGCCTGTTTCGTCGACCGGTCACATGATCTTGGTGGACGAGTTCGTCAAGATGAACGTGAGCGAGACGTTCTGGAATATGTTCCTGGTCGTGATTCAGCTTGGCGCCATTTTGGCCGTCTGCGTTTTGTTCTTCTACGACCTCAACCCGTTTTCTCCCAGCAAGGGCAAGGAGGGCCGTCGCGACACCTGGGTGCTATGGGGCAAGATTGTGCTCGGCTGCATTCCCGCCGCGGCGATCGGTCTGCCGCTTAACGACTGGATGGAGGAGCATTTCTACAATGCTCCCGTCGTGGCGTTGGCGCTCATTGTGTACGGCGTGCTGTTTATCGTGATCGAGAACTGGCGCGCGAACAAGCGCGACCAGGCTGCTCTTGCCGGTTCGTTTGGTTCGCGTGCTGTGGTGGCGGGCGGACGTCCCGCCGGTGCGCATTTTGCCGCGCCCGCTGCGACTGCCGCCGCAGACGATGACGATAGCTTGGACTTTGGCTCCATCACTACGCTCGAGGATCTGAGCTGGAAGACCGCGCTGGGTATCGGTTGCTTCCAGGTGCTTTCGCTGATTCCGGGCACATCGCGCTCCGGCTCCACGATCATCGGCGGCCTGCTTTTGGGCTGCACGCGTTCGGTGGCGTCCAAGTTTACGTTCTTCCTGGCCATTCCCGTCATGTTTGGCGCGAGCGCGCTCAAGCTGGTCAAGTACTTTATTAAGGGCGGTACTTTCGGCACCAACGAGATCGCCATCCTGGGCGTGGGCTGCATCGTCGCCTTTGTGGTGTCGCTCATTGCCATCAAGTGGCTTATGGGCTTCGTCCGCCGTCACGACTTCAAGTGCTTCGGCGTCTATCGCATCATCCTGGGCATCGTGGTGCTCGCGTACTTCTTTGTCCTGGAGCCTATGCTCGGCCTGTAACTTGGTTGACGCTGCGCGGCGACCAGAGCGACAACTTGTCATTCAAAGGGGGTGGCATGACCAAAAGGTCTATGCCGCCCTCTTTTCATGCCAATTTGTTCGCCCTGGCCGCCGCTCGCTCATATGACCCAATCCGCTGTCAAGAGCCACAATGGCCCCGCCGACCGCTT
>UQUD01000049.1 GCA_900544225.1 uncultured Collinsella sp. | reverse complement strand
GCCCTCGCGGCCTAGTCGCTATTTAGGGCGTCCAAGATTTGGGGCGCAGTTCACATATGAACTGCGGGGGCTTATGCGTTGCGGCGTAGTTCCGGGTTGCCAGATCTACTCCAGCTCAAACGCTCCGGTATAGAGCTGGTAGTAATACCCGCGCTTGGCGATAAGCTCGTCGTGGTTGCCGCGCTCGATGATGCGGCCGTGGTCCAGGCAGATAATCGCGTCGGAGTTGCGCACGGTGGAGAGGCGGTGCGCGATGACAAACGTCGTGCGGCCCTCCATGAGCTTATCCATGCCGGCCTGCACGATGGCCTCGGTGCGGGTGTCGATGGAGCTCGTGGCCTCGTCCAGAATCATTGCCGGCGGATCGGCGACGGCGGCGCGTGCGATCGAAATCAGCTGGCGCTGGCCCTGCGACAGCTGGGCGCCGTTGCCGGTGAGCATCGTTTCGTAGCCGTCGGGCAGGCGGGTGATAAAGTCGTCCGCGCCCGCGAGCTTGGCCGCCGCGATGCACTCCTCGTCGGTGGCGTCCAGGTTGCCGTAGCGGATGTTGTCCATCACGGTGCCGGTGAACAGGTTCACGTCCTGCAGCACCACGCCCAGCGAGCGGCGCAGATCGGCCTTGCGGATCTTGTTGACGTTGATGCCGTCGTAGCGGATCTTGCCGTCGGCGATGTCGTAGAAGCGGTTGATGAGGTTGGTGATGGTCGTCTTACCGGCACCGGTGGCGCCGACAAACGCGACCTTCTGGCCCGGCTTGGCAAACACGGACACGCCGTGCAGCACCTCGTGGTCGGGCGTGTAGCCAAAGTCCACGTTGTCCATGACCAGGTCGCCGCGCAGCGGCACGTACTCGATCTCGCCGGTCGCGCGGTGCGGATGCTTCCATGCCCACATGCCGGTGTGGTGGTCGGCCTCCTCGAGCTGCCAGGTATCGGGGTTCACCTGCGCGTTGACGAGCGTCACATAGCCTTCGTCGGCTTCGGGCTTCTCGTCGATGAGCTCAAAGATGCGGTCGGCGCCGGCGAGGCCCATGACCACGGCGTTGATCTGCTGCGAGATCTGACCGATCTGTCCGCAGAACTGCTTGGTCATGTTGAGGAACGGCACTACGACGGCGATGGACAGCGTCATGCCCGAGATGCTCAGGTTAGGCACGCCCAGCGCCAGGAAAATGCCGCCCGCCAGTGCGACCAGCACGTAGAGCAGGTTGCCCAGGTTCATAAGGATAGGCATGAGGATGTTGGCGTACATGTTGGCCTTCTGCGAGACCTCGAAGAGCTTTTCGTTGCGCTCGTCAAAATCGGCTTCGGCGGCAGACTCGTGGCAGAATGCCTTGACGACCTTCTGGCCGTTCATGACTTCCTCGATATGGCCCTCGACCACGCCGAGTTCAGCCTGCTGCGCAATGAAGAAGCGCGCGGAGTTGGAGCCGAGCAGCTTGGTCATAAAGGTCATAAAGACGACGCCGGCCACAATGACCAGGCACATCCACACGCTGTAGTACAGCATGATAAAGAACACCGTGACGATGACGATGGTCGTCATGAGCAGGTTGGGCAGCGACTGGCTGATCATCTGACGCAGCGTGTCGATGTCGTTGGTGTAGTGGCTCATGATGTCGCCGCGCTGGTGCGTGTCGAAGTAGCGAATCGGCAGGTCCTGCATGCGGTTGAACATCTTCTCGCGCAGCTTCTCGAGCGAGCCCTGCGTAACGATGGCCATGGCGCGGTTCCAGAAGAGTGAGGACAGGATGCCGACGCCGTAGATGCAGGCGAGGGTGGTCACAAGCTTCAGAATTTTGGGCTGCGCGGTCGCCCAATCGCCCGACTGCCACGACTCGCTAATAATCTGCAGGGCGCTCTGAAGGAAGGTCGCGCCGATGGAGTTGATGATGGCGCAGAGCACCACGCCGACGACGACGAGGGGCAAAAGCACGGGGTAGAAGCCAAAGAGCGTCTTGATGAGGCGCGACATGGTGCCGCCCTTGCGGTTGAGCGCGCGCTCGGCGGTCGTTGCTTTACTCATGTGCCTCGCCTCCTTCCTGGGTCTGAGCTTGCGTTGCAGATGCCTCGGTGTCGGCCTCGACGGCCCCTTCGCCCTCGGCAGACATCTTGCTTTGCGAGGTAAAGGTCTCGCGGTAGATCTCGCTCGTCTTAAGCAGCTCATCGTGGTTGCCGATCTGCGCGATGCGGCCACCCTCCATGACGATGATGCGATCGGCGTCCTGCACGGAGCTGATGCGCTGGGCGATGATGAGCTTGGTCGTGTTGGGCAGATAGCTTGCCAGCCCCGCGCGGATCTTGGCGTCGGTCTTGGTGTCGACGGCGCTGGTGGAGTCGTCCAGGATCAAGATCTTGGGGCGACGCAGCAGGGCACGCGCAATGCACAGACGCTGCTTCTGGCCGCCGGAGACATTGGAGCCGCCCTGTTCGATCCAGGTGTCATAGCCCTTGGGGAAGCCGTCGACAAACTCGTCGGCGCAGGCCAGATGTGCCGCCTCGCGGACTTCCTCGTCGGTGGCGTTCGGGTCGCCCCAACGCAGGTTCTCGGCAATCGTGCCGCTAAACAGCACGTTTTTCTGCAGCACCATGGCCACCTGGTGGCGCAGGGCGTCCAAGTCGTAGTCGCGCACATCCACGCCGCCCACGCGCACGGTACCCTCGGTGGTGTCGTACAGACGGGCGATGAGGTTTACAAGCGTGGACTTGGCCGAGCCGGTGCCGCCGATGATGCCGATGGTCTCGCCGCTCTTAATGTGCAGGTCGATATCGTCGAGCGCCTGGCGCTTTGCATGCGCGGAATACTTAAAGCTCACGTGGTCAAAGTCGATGGAGCCGTCGGCAACCTCGAGCACGGGCTCAGCGGGATCGGCGATCGTGGGCTCGGCGGCCAGCACCTCGGTAATGCGGTGCGCCGATTCGTCGGCCATGGTCACCATGACAAAGATCATCGACAGCTGCATCAGGCTCATGAGGATCTGGAAGCCATAGGTAAAGATCGAGGAGAGCTGGCCCACGTCGAACAGCGTGCCCTGGCTCGTGATGATGAGCTTGGAGCCCAGGTAGATGATGACGACAAACGCGCCGTTGACGCAGATATTCATCATGGGGTTGTTAAAGGCGAGCAGCTTCTCGGCGCGGGTGAAGTCCATCTGGACGTCGCGCGCGGCGGTCGCGAACTTCTCCTTCTCAAAGTCTTCGCGCACGTAGCTCTTAACCACGCGCATGCCGGTGACGTTTTCCTCGACGGACTCGTTAAGGGCATCGTACTTGTGGAACACGCGCGAGAAGATGGGGCGCACCTTAAAGATGATAAAGAACAGTCCAAAGCCCAGCAGCGGAATGATGACCAGGTAGACCATGGCAACGCTGCCGCCCATGATAAATGCCATGGTAAAGGCGAAGATCAATACCAGCGGCGCGCGCACGGCGATGCGGATGATCATCATAAAGGCCTGCTGCACGTTGTTGATGTCGGTGGTCAGGCGCGTGACGAGCGAGGAGCTCGAGAACTCATCGATGTTGGCAAAGCTGAACGTCTGGATCTTGTAGAACAGGTCGTGACGCAGGTTCTTGGCGAAGCCGCAACTCGCATGGCTGCAGGTGACGCCGGCAGCGGCACCGAAAGCAAGCGACGTCAGCGCGATGAGCACCAAAAAGCCTGCGGTGGGAAGCATCTCGGCTACGGTGGCGCCGTCTTTGATGGCGTCGATCAGGTTGGCGGTGATAAATGGAATCAGCATCTCGCAGAGCACCTCGCCAAGTACGAGCAACGGCGTGGCAACGGTGACTTTCATATAGTCGCGGATGCTGCCCATGAGGGTTTTAATCATCCAGTTCCTCCCAAGTTTTGCGGATTTTCTCGAGCATTTCGGCGAGCTGCTCACGCTCGTCGTGGGTGAGGGCGCTAAAGGCCTGCTCTCTAAAGCGAATGCGGGCGGCCTGGTCGATGCGGGCGTTTTCCCGGCCGGTTTCGGTCAGGCGAATGGTGAGTTGCCGTCGATCCTTGGGGTTACGGCTGCGCTCAATGAGGCCGTTGACCTCGAGCTTGGACAAGATCTCGGAAAGTGACCCCGGCTTGAGGTCAAAGTGCATGCCGAGTTCCTGCTGCGACATCTCGTCGCCGGGCTGCTTGGCCAGCAGGCAGATGATGGGCGCCTTGCCGGATACGCCTCCGCCATGAAAGTGCATGTAATGGCCGCAAAAGCCCAGACCGCTCAGGATGCGCTTGGCGAGTTTGTCTTCGGCGCTGACCGCTTCGGGTATGTCTACCGGTTGCGACGGGTCACCGCCGGGCTCATGTGGAAGGACGAGTGGTTCAACACACATATCTAAGCTTCGCTCCTTTCTTTAGTTAGGTAGTGGAATTGTTTTGTGCCTAACTAATTTAGGAGCGTGAGAAATCAATGTCAAGGTACCAAACTAGTGGTTACGCGGTTTTACCAAACCGCGTAACTGCTCGACGCTGCAAGCGTTCCTAAGCGGCAATCTGACGTTCAATCGTCGGGCATGGCCACAAGGCCTATGCCCTCCTCTTTCACGCCACCTTGCTCGCTTAGGAACGCTTTCGCTGTCCGTCCTCAATCTACAGCGCTGCCTGGGTTGGCATTTGAGTGATCCGTGGGGGATGGAGGATAACGGATCATTTTGGGCTGCGGTGACACCCTTCCGAAGTTGCTTTGCCCAAAACTATGCCGGATTACTACGATGAATTCGAAATCTCAGACCTCGGCATTGTTTTTCGGAAAAACACAAGCTGTCTACCTGCGGTTTTGCCGGAGTGCAATTTGTTGTGGTTGGAGACTGGCGGTTTATCGTAGTAATCCGGCATAGTTTTGGAATGGTAGTAAATAGGTGGCAGCTACTGTGCCGCTGCTGCCGTGATTTGCCTCCCATTTCCGAAACCTTTCCGCAACAATGCGTTCTTCGCGACCCTAGTGACTGCTCACGACGCCTCCTGCGCTACACTTAGTCGCACTGTGGCGCTGCTGCGCCGCGCCCGAACCAAGGGGGACACTCATGAAGAATACTCAGCTGCTGCTGATTAACGATATGTGCGGTTACGGCAAGGTCGCGCTTTCCGCCATGCTGCCGGTGCTGTCGCACATGGGCTGCCGTATCCATAACCTGCCGACGGCCCTCGTTTCCGATACGCTCAACTACCCCAAGTTCTACATCCACGACACCACGGAGTATGTCCGCCAGAGCCTCGCCATCTGGGAGGAGCTCGGCTTTGAGTTCGACGCCATCTCGACCGGCTTTATCGTGACCGAGGAAGAGACGCGCATCATCTCGGACTTTTGCCACCGCCGTGCGCAAAAGGGCACCAAGGTGTTCGTTGACCCCATCATGGGCGACAACGGCAAGCTCTATGCGGGCGTGCCCGAGTCCACGATTGGCCTTATGCGGCACCTGCTGGAGTGCGCAGACTACGCGGTGCCCAACTATACCGAGGCGTGCCTGCTTGCCGATAGGCCTATCGCCGAGCAAATTACGCCCGATGAGGGCCGCGCTCTTGTGGACGCCGTGCGCGAGCTGGGTGCCAAGTCGGTGGTCATTACGAGCGCTGTGGTCGACGGTGTGAATGTTGTCATCGGTTACGACCATGTGGCGGGGAAGTACTTCACGATTCCCTTCGACCTGATCCCGGTCTACTTCCCGGGCACGGGTGACACGTTCTCGGCGGTGCTCGTCGGCCGCGTTATGGCCGGCTGGAGCCTGCAGCGTGCGACGGCCGACGCCATGCGTGTGGTAGCCGAGCTTATCGAGCGCAACGCCGACCAAGAGGATAAGTCGGCCGGCCTTCCCATCGAGGCCTGCCTGGATGTGATCGACCATGAGTAACGCCGGCGAGGGCGGCGCCAAGCCGGCCGACGAGAACAAGCCGCTTGGTGCGCCGCGTGGCAAGCGTCCGCGTATCCGCATAAGCTGTGTGGACCAGCTGGGTGCGTGCCGCTGTCACCATGGTCATAAGCCGGGCGACGTCTTTGACTTCGACCGAGACCGCGGCAAGATGTGCGCCATGGCCTGCCATGTGGGCTTTCCCTATATCGATATCCTGCGCTACGGCGGTACCGTGCCTGGCAACGAGCCCGGTACGGCAAAGTTCTGCTGCCCCGAGGTCGATACGCTGAACGTCTGGCTTGCCGAGATCGTCGACGAGTAACCGAGCGTGGATTTTCTCCCGTTTAGAGCGCACTCGAACGCTCAAAGTGGGAAATTTTCCACGCTCATTTTTCATGTGGGAGATTATCCACGCTCGTTTCGCGCCGAAGGCGTGGCCCGCGACCTTGCTTGCCTACAGCTGCTCGAGCATAGCGGTGCAACCGGCGAGCACATCGCGGTAGGTGGCATCGAAATTGCCGGTGTACCAGGGGTCGGCCACGTCGCCGGGGCGCTCGGTCCAATCGAGCAGGCGCGTAATCTTGCCGTCGGGGTCGTCGCCAAAGATGCGACGCAGGCCACGCGCGTTCTCGTCGTCCATATAGACAATGTGGTCCCAGTCGCCATACTCCGCGCGACGCGCCTGACGTGCGCGATGTGCGACGACGGGAATCCCGACCTCGCGTAGCTTGGCAACGGTACCGTGATGTGGCGGGTTGCCGATCTCCTCGGTCGAGGTCGCGGCGGAATCAATGACAAACTCGCCCGCGCGCCCGGCGCGGTGCACCAGCTCGGTAAACACCGACTCGGCCATCGTCGAGCGGCAGATGTTCCCATGGCAGATAAACAGTACACGTTGCATATGCGGCTTCCTTTCGATCGCCATTATCGAGCTCGATTATCGCAGCCGCGCCTACGCCCTTGCCCGCCTGCGCTCCCAGCGAGCCAACTTAATCGTCACCAGCGTGAGCGCCCAGGCCACAAGCGAGAACGCGGCTCCCACTGCGCCCACGTACGCAATGCCAACGCTGCTTACCACGGCGCCGCCTACCGCGGTGCCAAACGAAATGCCGACGTTAAACGCCATGGGCTCAACCGAACTTGCGAGTACCATTGACTTGGGGTGGCGGCTGCGTGCCACATCCATAAAGTGTGTGATGCACGAGACCGAGAATAGGTACATGAGCATTGCCAGGCTAAAGACAAAGACGAGCGCGAGCGGCATGGCGCTACCCACGGCGAACAGCCCGACCAGTGCTGCCGCCTGCAGCACAAACGTCACGAGCAGCGCCTTCATGCCAAAACGCGCATCGATCCATCCGCCCAGGATGTTCGAGATCAGGCAGAACACGCCGTAGGCCATGAGCGTGGTACTGGCTTCGACCGTGCCCATGCCCAGCACCTGCTCCAGATAAGGCGTCACGTAACCGTAGAACACATAGACCGAACCCACGCCAAACAAGAAGATGAGCATGCCGGTGATGATGCTCGGCTCGCGTAGCAGCCCCGCCTGCTCGCGGAAGGTGGCGGGTTCGTCGGTCTGTCCGGCGCGCGGCATAAACGCCACGAGCGCGCTACAGATCAGAACGGCAAAGGCCAGCGTGCCGTACATGGCAACGTGCCAGTCGAGCGTGTCGGCTACGAACTTGCCGATCGAAGTGACAAAGACCATCGCCACGGAAAACGCACCATATACCACCGAGATGGCAAGCGACGTTTGCTGCGGGGACAGAAGCTCAGGGATGTACGTCACGCCCACGGCGAGCAGCGCACCCGAGACAGAGCCCAGGACAATGCGTGAGATAAACAGCACCTGGAAGTTGGGGGCCAACGCCATGACCAGGTTGCCGAGCACAAAGACGACGCTATAGCACACGAGCAGCTGGTAGCGGCGGAATCGCCCCGTGCTGAGCGCGAGCACCGGCGTTGCGATAGCGTAGACGAGCGCAAACACGCTGATGAGCTGGCCCGCAGTGGCAAGTGATATGCCGAGTTCCGTTGCCAAGTCGCTTTCGATGCCGATGACCACGAACTCGGAGCAGCCGAGCGAGAATCCCAACAGCACGAGCAGCGCCAGGCAGAGCTTGGTGCGCGCGGGGGAGAGCGCGGCGGCGGTTGGCTTACTTTTAGGCGTGGTTGCGGCGGTCAAGGTTGTCACTCCAATGTCGCATGAATAAGCGGGATTCAATCCCTGCAACTCTAACAGAATGTGACAAAGGGACAGTCCCTCTGTCACATTGCGCTGTCAGCCAGTCGCCCAAACCGTCACAACATTTGATGAAAATCTCTAAAACGAGGAAAAGCGTCGAATGTTGTGACGGTTTTCCTGTCTATGCCGGCAAGCTCCGGCGCTATCTGGGGGTATAAGGCTAGCAAGTGTTTATTTGCGAGGCCTAAGGGGCGCCCCGTATGGATATCGATAACTTTGAATGGTGGTATACCGAGGGCGAGGCTCCGGACGAGGGGTGGGACGAGCCCGCGCCGCGTGACGTGTCGGGCGACGAGGACGAGGCCGGCAACGATGTCGTCGAGACGGATGCTGCCTCCGACCCCGCCGAGCCCTTGACCTTTGAACAGGCCTGGGCCCAGGCCGAGGCCGATGAGGCAAAGGCCGATGCCACGGCCACACTCGGTGAGCCGGCCGATATGTCCATCTCGCCGGCAAAGACTCCGCAACCGCGCCACACCATCGACCCCGGCAGTACGGCATCTTTCAGCATTCTCGACGTGCCCGCGCAGGGTGCCCAGGCGCCTGCGCCCACGCATCGCCCCGACCTGGCTCGCGAGGAAGACACGGGGCGCCGCTCTCCGCTCGGCCCCATCCTCATCGCCTTCATGGCCGGCGTTATCGCCTGCTCGGCAATCGGCAGCATCTGGGACCATGTCGAGCAGCAGCGCCAAGACGCCGCCAAGGTCGAGATGTCCGTCGAGCAATCGCTCAGCCGCACGCGCTCGGTGCATGTGTCGGTCGAGGTTAAGGACGGCGCGACGTGGGATACCGCGCGCGGCGACAGCCAAATGCTCGTCCATATCGTGGGCCGCACGCTCAAGGGACAAGCAATCGACGAGTACCAATACGTTAATTCCGAAGGTGACGGCATCGAGCTCAAGCCCGGCGACTACGAGCTCACGGTCGATGAGCCGCCCGTCGCCACCGACGGCACGCGTTACCGCGCCTCAAAGCGCATGGTTCCGGTGAGTTTTAATTCACAGGCTCCCGACACGGTCGATAGCACGCCGCAGGGCGGGTTTGACCTTTACGCTATTGCTCAATAACTGCGTCCGCCGCTCAACCCCGCCGCCAAGAGTGGGACAATAGCCCTCGACACCGTTGTTTACCATTGGAGGAAGTAGCATGTCCACCGTCACTACCATCAAGCGCGGCAGCCTCACCGCGGCCATCGATTCCATGGGCGCCCAGCTCACGAGCCTTGCCCTCAACGGCAATGAGTATCTGTGGCAGGGCGACCCGGCCTTTTGGGGCAAGCACGCGCCCATCCTGTTCCCCATCGTGGGATCGCTGCGCAACAACACGGCGGCGTCTGCGGCCGGCACCTGCGAGATGGCGCGCCACGGCATCGCACGCATTGTCGAGCACAAGATCGTCGAGGTGTCGGAGGATGGTTCGTCCGTTACCTATGAGCTCACCGACACGTCCGAGTCTCTCAAGGCGTTTCCGTTCCACTTTAAGCTCAACATGACCTATGCCCTGACCGGCGACGCCACCCTTACGCAGACCTTTGCCGTCACCAACACCGGCGACGTGAACCTGCCGTTCTCGGTGGGCGGCCACCCCGCATTTAACGTGCCCGCCCCGGGCGCCGAGGACGAGGCGTTCGAGGATTACGAGCTGGCGTTTACCGAGGCTTGGACTAACGAGGCCCCCGTCATCACGCCCGATGGCCTTATGACGTTCGAGGGTAGCTACAAGGCCCCCGATAACTCGGACGTGCTGCCCATCACGCACCGCAGCTTCGATAACGACGCCATCATGTTCACCGATACCCCGGGCTCCACGCTCACGCTGCGCGGTCGCAAGTCGGGCCACGGCGTCAAGATCGACTTTGAGGGCTTTAAGTACATCGGCGTGTGGTCTGCCGCCAACGACGCTCCGTTTGTTGCGCTCGAGCCCTGGACCGGTCACACCACCATGGACACCGAGGACGACGTCTTCGAGCACAAGGTCAACACCATCACCTTGGCTCCCGGCGCCACCGACAAGCGTACCTTTAGCGTTACCTTGCTCTAGAGGTTCCGCCGCTCGGTCGATGCTGTGCGCCGTCCAGAGCGATAATTTGTCATTCAAAAGGCAAGGCATAGACCTTCTGGTCATGCCTTGCCTTTTTCATGCCACTTGTTCGCTCTGGACGTCGCTCGCCGGCATTGCCAAAACATCGACGTCCCCAATGACTACCATGTGTCTATTAATTTTTCGAGCTTGTGCTGCACTGCTGGTCGCTGGCGTATATCCTGTTAAGTCGTCAGCATACGATTCAACAGGGAAGGCAGATTATGCATTCTCCCCATCAGCGCGACGCGCATCCACAGCCGGTGTGCAGCCGTCGCATCTTCTTGGGTAGCGCTCTCGCTGCGAGCGCTTCCGTCGTCGCCGGCGCGCTCGCCGGCTGTCAGCGTCCGTCCACGCTCAAGGTGGTTCAGCCCACGACGGGCGGCGGTCGCGACGACCTGTCCGATTCCGTGATCGGCAAGGATAAGATCCGCATTGGCATGGAGGCGGCCTACGCCCCGTACAACTGGCAGGTCTCCGAAGCCAGCGAGTTCACCATTCCCATCGACAACGTGCAGGGAGCCTACGCCGATGGCTACGACGTGCAGATCGCCAAGATCGTCTGCAAGGCCCTCGGTGGCGAGCCCGTCGCCGTCAAGCAGAGCTTTTCGGGCCTTATCGATTCGCTCAACAACGGCCAGATCGACCTCATCATCGCCGGTATGAGCGCTACGCCCGAGCGCGAGGAGTCCGTCGGCTTTTCCGACCCGTACTTTATCGGCTACTTTGGCCTGTTCGTAAAAGAGGGCTCGCCTTACCAGAACGCCACCAAGCTCAGCGACTTCAGCGGTGCCACGGTACTCGGCCAAAAGGACACCATGCTCGACACCGTCATCGACGAGATCCCGGGCGTTGTCCACAAGAACCCGGTCGATTCGGTTCCCACGGTGTTTTCGAACCTGCTGCAGGGCACGTGCGACGCCGTGACCTACAACACCGAGAACGAGAAAGGCTATATGGCCCAAAATCCGGGCATTGTCCCTATTCATTTTGCCGAGGGCGAGGGCTTTAAGCAGGAGGTCGCGGCAAACGTCGGCTGCCGCAAGGGCTCGGACAAGCTGCTTAAGCTCATCGACAAGACACTCAAGGGCATTAGCCAAGAGGAACGCGACCAAATGTGGGACGCATGCCTCGACCGTCAGCCGGCATAGGGAGGCAGCATGAAAACTATCAATCGTCTGGCCTCCTTTATCAAGGCCGACCACCGTTATGTGTACCTGGGCACGAGCGTCATCGCGGCGCTCGGCCTGGCGTTTAGTCAGCGCAATCCTACGCCGCTGAGCTTCTTGGCGCCTACGGGCGTGTTCCAAGATTGCCTCTGGGCAATCCTTTGGGCCTGGCTCGTCGTGTCGGCGGCGGCGCTCGTCACCAAGATTATGCACTGGAGCGACTATCGCGAAAAGTCGCCGTTCGCATCCGAGCGTTTCCGCCACGGCGCGCGCCTGGGCAGCTACGTCGTGGTCGCCATCGCGGTGATCTTTTTCGTGGACCGCTGCGTCATGTCGTTTATCGACCTGGTACAGGTGAGCATCGTCTCGGATTCCAACCCTAGCGACTTTTTGTCGAGCCTGGTCTACATGACCTACAAGAGCGGGGACTTCTTTATCCGCGGTATCGAGATCACCATCGCGCTTGCCACCTTCGGCACCGTCATCGCATTCTTCCTGGCGCTGCTCTTTGTGTTCCTGCGTATTCAGACCTTCGATCGCGTGGACAACGACCTGGTGCGCTTCTTTAAGAGCATTGGCCGCGGCTTTGCGACCATCTACTCTACCATCGTGCGCGGCACGCCCATGATGGTCCAGGGCCTGCTCATCTATTACGCGGGCTTCACCGTTTTGCGTGGCATGGGCTTCGAGACCGCCCAGGCCAACCAGATTTGGAGTACCTTCACCGCCGGCCTCGTCACTATCTCGCTCAACTCCACCGCCTACATGATGGAGGTCCTGCGCGGTGGCATCGAGTCCATCGATCCCGGCCAGGCCGAGGCAGCACGCTCGCTGGGTCTGTCGCAGTGGCAGGCTATGCGCAAAGTCGTGTTCCCCCAGGGCATTAAAAACGCGATTCCGGCGCTCACCAACGAGCTCATCATCAACATCAAGGATTCGTCGGTGCTCTCGGTCATCGGCGTGTTCGACCTTATGTACGCCACTACCACGGTCGCCGGCGTGTACTACCGCCAGATGGAGGTCTACTGCGTGGCGCTCGTGGTCTACCTGATCCTGACGCTTGTGGCGAGCCGCCTGCTCGAAGCCTTTGGCAAAAAGCTCGGCGCCGAGGCCCCGGCCACGCTGCCCAGCTCCAACTAGGCTCAAGACGAGGAGAATCATCATGGCAGATACCGCCACTACCGGCACCGCGGCCGCCGCACAGACCAATGGGCCGCTTATCCGCGTCGAGGGCCTGCGCAAGAGCTTCGGCTCGCTCGAGGTGCTCAAAGGCATCGACCTGTCCGTCAAATCAGGCGAGGTCGTCACCATCATCGGCGCTTCGGGTTCGGGCAAATCGACGCTGTTGCGTTGCCTCAACCTGCTCGAGACCCCGGACGCGGGCCACATCTGGTTCCACGGCCAGGACCTTACGGCTGAGCGCTGCAATATCAATAAACTCCGCGAGGACATCGGCATGGTGTTCCAGGGCTTTAACCTGTTCAACAACATGGACGTGCTCGACAACTGCACGCTTGCACCCGTCACGCTCAAAAAGATGAGCAAGGCCGAGGCCGAGAAGGCCGCGATGGGGCATTTGACGAGCGTGGGGCTCGAAAAGTTCGCGCACGCCGCCGTGGGTCGCCTGTCCGGCGGTCAAAAACAGCGCGTGGCCATCGCTCGTGCCCTGTGTATGAATCCGCAGATCATGCTGTTCGACGAGCCGACCTCCGCGCTCGACCCCGAGATCGTGGGAGAGGTGCTCGAGGTCATGCGCAAGCTCGCTGCCGACGGCATGACCATGGTCGTCGTCACGCACGAGATGGCCTTTGCCCGAACCGTGTCCGACCGCGTGGTCTTTATGGACAAGGGCGTGGTGCTCGAGGACGCCGCGCCGGCGGAGCTCTTTGGCAACCCCAAGCACCAGCGTACCCGCGAGTTCCTCTCGCGTTATCTCGAGGACAAATAACCGACCGCAAACGCTTATGTGGCAGGGCCGCTCCGGTGGGGCGGCCCTCGTCATCACAATCGAAAGGATGCCATGGCCGAGGTTTGGCGCTTCTTTACGCATGAGGATGATTTTGCCGATTTGGACGAAGCTGGCGCGTGCGAGCGCTTGGGCCGCGTGCTGTCGTTTCCGACTGTCTCGAGCATGGATGCCGAGGCGGTGGACTGGCAGCCCTTCGACGACCTGCGCGTCTATATGCAGCAGGCCTGGCCGCGCGTGTTTGCGGCGGGCGAGGTCGAGCTTATCGACCATTCGCTATTGGTGACGCTTAGCGGTTCCGACCCCGCCCTCAAACCCGTCATGCTCATGGGCCACATGGACGTGGTCCCCGTGGTGCCCGGCACCGAGGCTGACTGGACGCATGCCCCCTTTAGTGGCCACGTGGACGACACCTACATTTGGGGTCGCGGCGCTATCGACATGAAAGACCAGGTCGCAGGCATTCTCGAGGCGGTTGAGTATGCGCTGGCGCACGGCTGGGAGCACGAGCGCACCCTGCTGCTCGCCTTTGGCCAGGACGAGGAGACTACGCAGTACGGCGCAGGCGCCATCGGCCGCGTGCTCGAGGAGCGCGGCATTGAGCTTGAGTACCTGATCGACGAGGGCGACTACCGTATTGTTTCGGCTGCCGAGTACGGCGCGGGCGAGGGCTGGCTTATGCATGCCGACCTTGCCGAGAAGGGCTATGCCGATATCGTGCTCAAGACGAAGAGTGAAGGCGGGCATTCGTCTAACCCCTACGGCGGCACTTCGCTCGAGGTGCTGAGCCGTGCCATCGCCGCAATCTGCGATATCGAGTGGCCGACGCGTGTGACCGATCTGCTTGCCGTACAGCTCGTCGAGCTGGGGCTCTACACGGCCGATGAAATTGCCGCCAACGGGGATGCCATTGTCCGCGATTGCCTCGTCAGCAAAAAGCTCTATCCGCTGGTGACGACCACCTGCGCGCCCACGCAGATCGAGGGCGGCAGCACTGGCGCTAACGTGATGCCACAGGATATGTGGGCCAATATCAACTTCCGCATGCTCGAGGGTGCGGGCGTGGCCGATGTCGTTACCTGCTGCTGCGAGGCCGTTGCCGCGGCGGGCCTTGCCGGACGTGTGGAGGTCGAACTCGGCCCCGGCAGCTCCGAGCCCTCGCCGTCCCCG
>UQUD01000048.1 GCA_900544225.1 uncultured Collinsella sp. | reverse complement strand
GATCGAGCGCCTCGAGCGACAGCGCAGCACCCAGCCGCAGCGGATCGCAGCCAAAAGCCGACGCCACGGTGTT
The DNA here is from genome assembly GCA_900544225.1 of uncultured Collinsella sp. GTDB lineage: Bacteria > Actinomycetota > Coriobacteriia > Coriobacteriales > Coriobacteriaceae > Collinsella. The sequence continues at coordinate 14,689 of UQUD01000048.1, read as the reverse complement.
GTCCACAACCAGCAACGCGCGGGCCTCACGCGCCGCGCGGCCCAGCGCACGAAGATCGGGCACGCGCAGTCCAAACCCGCCAATGGAGTTGACGAACCACCACAGGTGCGGCCCCTCGGCATCAAACGAAGCATCAAAGCCATCGGACGCAGCAGCAAACGCCGCAACCGACGACTCCTCCACCATAGCCACGTCGCAGCCATCAAAGCCGCGCGCAAACGCATCGGCAAAGTCATCGGCAAACGCAACCAGACGATCGCCGGGACGTACAACCCCCAACAGAGACAGCGCCGCCGGCACATGCGGGGCCGCAACAAGACGCGCCTCACGCGCGCCGGCCCTTACAGCCCAGGCCTCTTCTAGCCGCTGTTCATCCACAAGGCACCGTCCCTTCATAAACAAAAACCCACGATGCGGATGTTTCCCGCATCGTGGGCAACGGCTGCAGTATAGCGCCGATATGCGATGAATCACCTAGATGTTGAGCATGTGATAGGTCACGCACGCACCCGGAGCGTTAACGGTCACGCCATAGGCCTCGGGATAGATGCGCGTCGAGAACACGAGCGCGCCATCGTTCACAAACACCTCGACCGACGAGACATCGCCAACAATGCGCACGTTACGAACCTCGTCGACGGGCTCCCAGCGCACGGTACGACCGCAGCCGGCAGAAGCGCGACCCTCATCGGTAAATCGCATCTCAAAGCGCGAAGGCAGTTCGCCCTCAGCGGGCACAAACGCCAGCTTCAGCTCGCCATCAACGGTCGCGGTAAACGCGCCATCGACACCGTTGGCAACAACGTCAAAGCAGGTATCGCCGTCAACCTCCAACGAGCCCGCCCCCACACGAACCGAGGCATAATGGTGCTCAATCTCGCGCGCCGGCTGCTGCAGCACTACGCCGCCGGCACCGGCTGTAAGCTCACGCGGCACCGTCATGCAGTGCTGCCAGCCGCACGCCACGGTAGGCGCGTTGCCATAGGTCGGCTCATCGGGCATGCCCATCCAGCCGATTAGAATATGGCGACCGTCCTCGGCCGTGAACTCCTGCGGAGCATAGAAGTCAAAACCAGCGTCCCACAGGCGGAACTCGCCCAGTTCATAGGCACCGTCACCACCGGTGATGTCGCCCGTTACAGGCATGTAGCCAGCAGCGTATACGTTGCCGCGGTTCCAACGACCGCCCTCGAGCCCCTGGGGAGAGAAAGACAGAAACCTTGCCGGTACACCGCCATCCGCCTCGAGCTCAAGGTATCCCGGGCACTCCCACATAAAGCCAAAACGCTCGGGCGTAGACACGCGGCTCTCGAGCTCCCAACTCAGCATATCGGCCGAGCCATACACCAGGATCTCACCCACATCGCGCCCGGCACCCTCGCCGTGCATGACGCAAAATCGACTATCGACATGCGGCCCGTCCACGCGACGACGCGCGCCCAGCACCACGTGGTAACGCCCATCATCATCGCGCCACACCTTGGGGTCACGCACGTGGCAGGTCAAATCCTCGGGATAATCCTCGGAAGCCAGCACCACGCGCTTTTGGCTGAACTCCCGACCGGCAAGGCCATCAACGCTCTCGACATAAACAGTATCGGCGCGGCGGCCGGTATTGACGTAATCGTACGTCCCGTCCGAATCGGAAAGCTTAACGTTGCCCGTATAAAGTACGCGAATGCGACCGTCCTCGGCAAGCGCGGAGCCCGAATACACGCCGTGGCAATCGAACGGCTCGTCGGGCAGCAGCGGGGCGCCAACGTAGTCCCACGTCATAAGATCGCGACTCGTCGCATGGCCCCAGGCCTTAACGCCGCCCTCGACATCAAACGGCGCATACTGAAAATAGGCATGGAACACGCCACCCGCCTGGCAAAGACCGTTGGGGTCGTTGAGCCAACCCGCCGGCGGCATAATATGGAAGCGTTGGCCATACGCGCCATGACCGCACTCAGAGGCGGCGGCGTCAACAGCGGCGACCAGCTTTGCAAGGTCGCGACCAAGTGCATTAGACATATCAAAGTCCTAACGGATCGAAAGTTACAAGGCACAAGAGATCGGCACCAGATACGGGAAACGCCCGCGAGCATACAACCCGCGGGCATCCCCTCAATCAAAAGCTCTTAGGCCTGCTCGGAAGCCTTGGGCTCGTCCTTGTACAGGACAAACGAGACGGCAAAGGAAACCAGCGCGGCGACCGCAAACATGATCGCGTACTGCACGGGTTGGGCCAGGCACAGCAGGATACCGAAGATACCGGTAACGCCCGTGCCGGAGGCAGCCAGCGAAGTGAGCGCGCAGACCAGGGCACCGCAACCGCCGCCGATGCAGCCGGCGATGAAGGGCTTAAAGAAGCGAAGGTTCACGCCAAAGATGGCGGGCTCGGTAATGCCCATGAAGGCGGACAGAGCCGAAGGAAGCGCCAGGCCCTTAATCTTGGCATCGCGGGTCTTAAAGGCAACGGCGAGCGCGGCACCACCCTGAGCGATGTTGGCGGCACTGGCGATGGGTAGCCAATAGGTCACGCCATACTGAGCGAGCTGGCCCAGATCGATGGCGGTGTACATCTGGTGGATACCGGTAACGACCGTGGGGGCATAGAACAGGCCGACGATAAAGGAACCGATGCCGAAGGGCAGGGTCAGCAGGGCCTGAATCAGACCGAGGATGGCGTTCTCGGCCCAGACAAAGATGGGGCCGACGGCAACGAGCGTCACGAGCACGGTCACGAACACGGAGACGAGAGGAGTCACAAAGAGGTCGAACATCTCGGGAACGATCTTGTGCAGGCGCTTCTCGAGAAAGGCCAGAATGGCACAGGCGATGACGATGGGGATCACATGGCCCTGATAGCCGACCCACTCAAAGCTGTACACGCCGGGGATGACGGTGACCATGGTCTGCACGCCCTCGGAGGCAACCGTGTAGGCGCTCTGCAGCGAGGAGTTGATGAACGCACCGCCGACGACGGCACCCAGGTACGGATTGGCGCCAAAGGCCTTAGCCGCAGAGTAACCGATCAGGATCTGCAGAATGCCAAAGGACGTGCCCGAGACCAGGTCGGCGATCTTGTAGATAAAGTTATTGGTATCGAGCGCGATAAAGCCGTTGGAGGCCATAAAGTTGAGGGCACTCATAATGCCCAGCAGCAGGCCCGAAGCCACGATGGCGGGGATGATGGGGACAAAGACGTCGCCGAGCACCTTAATTGCTCGCATAAAGATGTTCTGCTGCTGAGCCGCGGCCTCCTTGACCTCGGCCTTGGTGGCAGCCTCGACGCCGCTGAGCGCGATGAACTCTTCGTAGACCTTGTTGACGGTGCCGGTGCCAAAAATAATCTGGAGCTGGCCCTGGGCCTCAAAGACGCCCTTAGCGCCGTCGATATTCTCGAGAGCCTCCTTGTCAACCTTGGCGTTATCGGCAATCACCAGGCGCAAACGCGTGGCGCAATGCGCGGCAGAGACGACGTTGTCGGCGCCACCGATGTTGTCGAGCACCTCTTGGGCTGATTTGCGGTAGTCCATGACTTCCCTTTCCTCCAACGGGCGTATTTACACCCGGCCATCTTTGACACTTACACTGTAATCGTTTTCAGTTTCATATGACTGTAATCGTTTTCACAGTAGGGTGAACGGTAGAAAAAAGCCGGCGAATGGTAGTTTTGAGACAAAAACTGGGGACTCAAAGGCAGGCAGACGCGTCCAAGGACTAGACATTCATGAGCTGATGCCCAAGTTTGAGCGTCCGCAGGCCGCTCTCCCCCTCCTCGCCATCGAGCGCGTCGAGCAGCATATTGGTCGCCTCGACGCCACTGGTCAGGTAGCCATAATGCACGGTGGGAATGCCGCCCGTCAGCGCGCGCAAAAACGCGTTGTCGCCAAAACCGCTCACGCGACGCACGCCCTCGCCCACGCCGCGCAGCTCGTCAAAAGCGCGCAGGGCGCCGGCCGCCATAGTGTCGGTCGCGCACGCGATAAACGAAACATCGGGATCGACGGAGAGCAGTTCGCGCGCAGCGCGATAGCCCGAGTCGAGCGTAAATGACCCCTGGCGAATCAGGCTCGGATCAAGCACCGCGCCCGCGGCGCGCAAGCCAGCCTCAAAACCGCGACGACGGTCGAAACCGGCCGCGCGGTCCTCTTCGGAAACTCCAATGTAGGCGATCTTGCCGCCCACGCGACCCGCAAGCGCACGGCCCAGCTCAAAGGCAGCCTCGTAATCGTCGTGATAGACACACGCCGCGCCCTCGACATGCTGACCGATCAACACAATGGGCACGCGGCACGAGTCAATCGCCCGACGGTGCTCGTCGGTGATCATGGTTGCCACCAGCACAATGCCATCAACCGGATGGTTTTGAAATAAATCGAGGTATTCGAGCTCGCGATCGGGCGCATTGTCGGTGTTGGCAAGCAGCATCTGGTAGCCACGGCGACCGAGCACCTGGCCAATGCCAGCGGTAATGCGGCTCACGGATTCCGAGTTGATCTTAGGCACGATGACGCCGATGAGCTTGGTGGAGCCGGTGCGCAGCGCACGAGCCTGGCTGGACCGCACGTATCCGGTCAGCTCAATCGCTTGCTTAATGCGCTCGGCCTTATCCGCCGAGATATATCCACCGTTGAGGTAGCGCGAGACGGCAGCGCTCGAAACGCCCGCCAGCTCGGCCACATCTTTCATACGTACCAAAAAGCACCCCTGACAACGAATTCACAAGCACCATGATACCCAACTATCCATGATACTCGCCGTTGTACTGGATGAGCGTCAGGTCCTCCACGCCGTTGAGCGCGCGGATGGCATCGGCATAGGGCATATCCACACCATCCGAGAACACCTCGGCGGCCATTTCGACCTTGTCGCCGCGCATAGTCTTGGACTTAACGGTGAACTTGGTGCGCCCAAATGCACGCACGATATCGTCGCCGGTGGTCTGGCCCGTGTAGTGGATGACCATCATGTACACGCGCGCCTTGTCCTGGTGGCTCGCAAAGCCGGCGATCATCACCACGATCACCACTGCCGTGAGCCCCACGAGCGCATACATGCCGGCTCCGGCCGTAATGCCCGTGGTAATGGCCCAAAACAGATACAGCAGATCGAGCGGGTCCTTGACCGCCGTACGATAGCGGACGATTGACAGAGCACCGACCATACCGAGCGAGATGACCACGTTGGTCGAGATCGCAAGCGTGACCATGCAGGTGAGCACGCACATGCCCACGAGCGTCACGGCAAAGCTACGCGAATACACCACGCCGGTAAAAAAGCGCTTGTACACGTAATAGATCAGGATGCCCATGGCGAGTGCCACGAGCAGCGAAAGGCCAATCTTGGCAGGGTCGACCTGGCCAAACGCCTCCAAAACGGAGTTCTTAAAAAAGTCCCTGGTGCTCATGGTCTAAATATCCCCTCGGTTCCCAAAATCCGATTCCCAGTAGTTAAATCCGCGCAGGTAGGCGGTCTTGTCATAACACAGGCAGTACTTGGAGACCGCCGTAAGCTCGGCCGCGCCCGGCGGCACCATATCGCACACCAGCTGCGGGCAAAAATCGGTAAACTTGACCTCCATCACCAGCTTGCCGGGCTCCAAGACCGGCAACGCGGGCAGTGTCGCATCAAAGATGTCAAAGCTCCCCAGCGCCGCACGCACGTTGCTATCAAAGGTAATGCGCACGGTGCCCTCATCCATCACCCACGGCTCGCGCTCGTAGTCCACGATGGTCCGTGGGCGCATCATGTTACAGATACACTCGATGTAGAACTCGCGGCAGAGTTGGTGCGGGCTCCTCAGCAAAAAGTCGTAGTCGCCAGCCAGGATCTGCTCAAACTCACTGCGCGTAAGCGGCGCGTCCTCCTTGTAAATCCAGCTGCCGTACTTCTTTTTGCGCTCGAGCTTAATCACCTTGTCGCTGCCGTTATAAATGCGTACGCGATACTTTTTGCGCATGAGAATGCCGACGTCTTTTTCCTCGTAGGCCGAGTTACAGTAGTCGTCAAAGTACAGGCTGCGAATGGTGTAACCGCCCGCCCGCGCATGCTTGTCCAGCTTAAACACCGGCGCCATGCGACAGGCAAGCGCGGCGTGCTCGCCCTCGTTAATGAGATATTTGAGCTCGTGGCGGTAACGCTCCTGCGTGGCACGGCCAGGCGGAGCCGCCAAGCGCTCAAGCAGCGCGCTAGCCCTCCTCATACGTGTCCTCCACGACCTTACCGCCGTCCTGCACGTAAAAACACATCATGCCGTAGTGCTTGCCGTCGTCGGTCACATAGTAGTCAAACGCATCTTGCGTATTGCCGTCAGAGTTGGTGGCACGCACGCGCACAAAATACTGGCCGGTATCGGGCACATCGCAGGTCACCTCGGGAAGCAGCACGTCCTCGGCCTTAAAGACCACGTCGCTTATGGCATAGTCGCGCGCAAGCTCTACGATGTAGCGAATGTCGCGCGCCTCAAAGTCGTAGGACGCATCCCAGTTGATGCGCAGCTTACCGTTATCGATCTGCGGCACGCCGATGTAGAACGGCATGGGCTTTTTATAGCTCTCGCGGTAGCTCTTATAGTTCTCCTCGATCTCGGCCGGAATCGCCGCGGCGATCTGCTCGTATTGATCCTTGGTGACAGGCAGATTATCGATATCGGGCGAAGCAAAGACTAGCGATTCGGTAACCTCGCGGTAGTGCTTGATCATCTTGGTCAGGCGCGTCTCGGTCAAATACGTACGCAGGTCCTTGACGGCGCGATCGAGCTCACCGCGGAACGCCTTGCTGCGCAACGCGCGGTTAAACAGCACGTTGCCCCAGTAGTTGCTTGCGCCGCGCTCCCAGCTCGCGTAGTCCGAAAACCCGGTAAGAGAAAGTTCCAGCTTGCGCAGCATGCCGTCGTTGTCCCAATCCAAAAAGTACCAGGTATTTGAGTTGAGCGGGCTGTACAGATAACAGTTGCGGTTCTGCGTATCGCAGTTGCCCGTAAGGATCTGAAACGCCAGCCAATAGACCAGGTTCTCGGTATCAAAGTAGGTGTCGAGCACGTCGTCGATCTTTTGCGAATCATCGTTGAGCGCATCGAGCATCTCGATGAGCTTGGTGTGGTCCGAATCGCCCTTGATCTCGAGCATGCCCTCAAAGTTTACCTGGCTGTAGTCTGGATCGTCGGCAAGCTTAATGGTGTCCTCGTAGCGATGGAAATCGAAGCTGTTCACCTTGTACAGGTGCCCGTTCTTATCCAAGCCGTGCGCCTTAAGCGCCGTCTTGTTGAGCTGCTCCACCTGCGTAAACAGGCCGTAGTCCTCAAAGGTGTCGTTGGACTTTTCGGTCTGGTCGCACACCCACAGATGCACAAACTGCGTGCGCAGGCCCATCATCTGGGGAATCCCACGGATAAGGTCGTAGGCCATCTTGTTGCGAAAACGCATACCCTCGCCCATGTGCTTGTTGAGCGCAATCGCGCGCTGTTGGCGCCAGGTACCCTTGCCCTTTTTGAGCTCCACCTTGTAATTCTTTTGCGAGTTCATGCTCGACGTCTGGCCGCGCACCTGCACGGTGGCATTGGGCGCTTCCTCGCCATAGCCAACCTCGCCGGCCACCGGGCCGTCTTCGTCGCCCGGCTGCAGCAGGCCCATAACCTGATAGCGCGTCACGCCCATGTCGGCATAGTCATACACCGAGTACGTATTGATCTCGGCCCAGCCGTGGTCGGTGTTCTCGGAGCTGTTACCGCGCGAGACCGTCAGGTACATGGTCACAATGCCCGAGTCGTCGTATACCTCGTACAGCTCGTCCTTATCGCGAAGGTGCTTGGACTGGTCGGAAGACTCGGCCTTTTTAATCTTGTCCTGCTTTTTGACCTTTTTAGTCGAGGATTCGTCCTGCACCGAGCAGCCCGAAAGCAACAGCGCACCGGCAGCCGCCTCAAACAGGCGGCGGCGAGACATCATCCTATCGGCCATCAGAACCTCCCCAATGTTTTTGGTACAGGCGAACCACCATACGTTCAAGCGCACTGCGCGGCTCACCGCCCACGCGCTTGTCCTCGTAGCGTTGCTCAACACGGTCGAGCACCCGTCCAAGTTCGGTAAACCAGCCCGTCTTGTCAGTAGCCACAATGGGCTGCTGGCTCAGGATACGATACGGCAAGTTGGCGGTATAGGTATCGAGCCGCAACAGCGCCACGATAAAAAACACCGCCGCACCCAACAAAAAGCCAAAGCCATAAAACTGCTGCGGCAAAAGCAGCGACACGGCAGTCGCCAGCCCGGCCACACCGGCAAACAGGCCAGAGGCCAGCACGGCTCCCTTGTAGTCGGTAAAGTACAGCAAGATGAGCATCACCGTATTGCCCACGGCATACAGGCCATAGCCCACGCATAGCGTGCGAAAATACCCGTGCATAAGGTTGTTGAAGCCCAGCGGTAGGACCGAGAGCACCGTGGTCTCGAGCGAAATGACCGCCGCCGTCACAAACAGTTGCTTGAGCGCACAAAACCGTAGTTCTCGGTTGAGCGTGGCAAGCATTTCCTCCTCGGCCACCACAATATCGCCCACTACGCCGCCGTCGTTGAACAGACTGTAGTAGTCGCGGTAGCGCGGATAAAAGTTGACCTCGACCGAGACCACAAAGTTGACGGACGTGACCAGGATCGTCAAAAACGCGATGAGCGCCGGCACATCGTGGTAGGGCGCACCATAAAACAAGCCCTTGACCTGCACGCCAATGGGACCGACCCAAATTATCACCAAGTGCGCAAAGAGGCCCAGGTTGGTAAACAAGCCCGTGAGTGCCAGCGGCATAAACTGATCAAGCCACCGTAAAAAGAGCCAGGGACTGCGGTCGCTCTGCGGAAAATACCGGTACAGCAGCACCGCGTCCCAGGCGAGCATGACGCCGTAGCCCAGGGCAATTGACGCCAAAAGGCCCTCGACCGGCGGCAGTCCCAGCGCCAGCGCAGCCAGGGCGCACAGGCACGCCACGCCAATGGCAGCCGCAAAGCTGCATAGGATACCGCGGTAATCCTTGATGGCCGTGAGGTAACTCATGCCGTTCCAGTTGACGATCATAATGTTAAACAGCCACAGGCACAGCAGTCCCTGCAGCAGCGTGGCGCCCGAGAACAGCAAAAAGACGCCGTAGAGCACCGTGCCCGCAACGAGCATAATGGCGTTGGAGCCCCAAAACGAAGGCAGGATCTCATCCTCGCGCTCGGCAAAAAGCATATCGGCCAAAAAGCGCGTGACCGGCATAGAGAAAAAACTCGTGAGCGTGAGCGACGCCAGCAGCGTATAGGTCACCATGCACACCAGCAGGTCTTGGTTGGCTCGGCCCACACCCCACAGACCGCACAGCACCAAGATACCCACCTGGAGCAGCACGCCCAGCAGCATGGGGCCCGTGCACACAATGCCAGCGTAGCCATAGGCGCGCATCGTGGCAAACAGGCCCTTGCGCCTAAACAGGCGCTTGAGCTCAAAACCAATTCCGGCCACCGGCTACTCCCCCTCTCTGGGCAGGTTAAATGCACGCGCCGTATCGTCGTACAGCGCGCGATAGTTGGCGAGCATCTGCTCGTGCAAGAAGTACGTGGCAACGCGACGCCGGCCGCGCTCCCCCATCTCAATGCGACGAGCGCGGCTTGTGCACATGCGTTCCATGGCATCGGCCAAGCCCTTGCGATACATGGGCGGCGTCACAAAACCCGCCACGCCAAAGTCGTCGCCCGGGGCGCCTTCGAGAAGCTCGCGACAGCAGCCCACCTCGGTCGTCACGCAGGGACGGCGCGCTGCAAGCGACTCCAGCACGCTGAGCGGCTGGCCCTCGGAGATGCTCGTCAAAATGGTAAAGTCGAGCTTTTCCATGTACTCGACCACGTTGACGCGGCCGGTAAAAATCAGGTCGCGCACGCCCAGGGTTTCTACCAGCGCGTGGCACTCGGCGCCGTACTCCTCGTCGTCCACGCCGCCCATGATGTGCAGGCGCACCTTGGGCAGTCGCTCGTGCAGCTCAAAGAAGGCATAGATCATAGTCTTGACGTCCTTGATGGGCGCCAGGCGCACCACCGCGCCAATGTCCACCCAGCCGTCATCGGGCTTTAAGGGAATGTCCTTAAAGCGGTCGAACTGGATGCCGTTCGGGATGACCAGACATTTGTCCGCATCGCAGCCCATATCGATCTGCGTCTTGCGGGCGTTATGGAACAAACTCGTCACACGGAAGGCGCGGCGGTAGATCTCCTCCGAAAGCAGGTAGAAAAAGCGGATCCAGCGGTCCTTAAACGATGGCACCACCCAGTCGGCGCGAATGATCTCTTCCTCGCGCTCGCGGGTATAGATGCCATGCTCGGTCAGCAGCACCGGCGCATGGTGAACGCTTGAGCCCAGGCAGGCGAGCAGGCCACCGTAGCCGGTCGAGATGGCATGGTACACATCGGCCACCGGCACCTTGCTGCCCAGCAGGTAGAGCACGGGCAGTAGCATTGAGCGCATGGTGTGGAACGCATCGGCAAAGGGCGTGTAGGGGTAGTCGGCCAAGCACATGTCGCGAAAGATATCCATAAACGTGCGGCTCTGCAAAAACGAGAGCGGATGCACGCGACGGCGCTGGAAGATATCGAACAGCACGTCCCAGTCCGGATTGGAGAGCGACACCAGGCGGCGTAGCGCCTCGCGCTCGCGGTCGTTAAAACTGGCTTCATGTTGCTCGCCCGAAAGCCGCAGGGCATCGTCCAAGAACACCTCGTGCACCTCGACCACGTTGCCGGGCAGCTCGTAGACAAATTTGCCGCGGTCGGCAGCATGTGCGCCAATCACCCATAGCACAAACTCATGCTCGGGCATGGCCTGGATATAGCCATGCATCCAGGTAGATACGCCGCCGTGCACATAGGGGTAGCAACCCTCGAGTACCAAGCAGATTCTCATCTGTCGCCACCCTCCTTGCGCTCGATCGTCAGGGTCTTATCATTTGCCTTGAGCAAATACAGATTGCCCGTAAGGTGCGTCAGTTCGCCACCCGTCACCGCACCCGGCTCGCCATTATTGGCGCGGAACAAGAGCCACGCCTCGTCGTGGAAATTGCCAAGGCTGAGCGTCCAGGCATCCGCACTGGTATCCACGCTCACCGTAACCGACGAAAAGCGCTGAATGGCGCCCGAGCATTCCGAGCCGGTCTGGCGACGCAGGTCGGGCGCAGACCTGGTAAGCCAGTCCAGGTAGTCGGTCAGGCCGCCCTTGTAGACTTCCCAGCCCTCCTTGGCGCCACGATCGGGATCGAGCAAGTCGTCCGGGTGCATAAAGTGCGTACTCACGTAGTGCATGTTGAGCTCGGACACGGCAGCCAGGCGCATATAGGAATCGTCGACCATGCCGCCCGAGACAATACGCGGCTGCTCCACAATACCATCGCTCGCCACGCCAAACTCCTGCACGTACGGCAGGTCGGTACCGTCCTCAAAGTACGTACTAGCAATAGTCTTAATGCGCGGAACGTCGGTGCCGATAAGCTGGCGCGCGCGGGCCGAAAGGATATTCGACGGTGGCACGTAGACCGAGCCGTGCGCGTTGGGCAGCACCTCGTCCTGGAAGGCTATAAGCTCGTTGAGCGAAGCGACGAGCGTCTCTTTGTTCTTCCAGGTCTTGTAGACGTACAGCGTGCCGTAGTCGGTATCCCAGAGCGCAAGCGGCTGATGGTTGTAGCCGTGAAAGCCCAGCTCTCCGCCCATCTGCAGCAGCATGCCGCCAAAGTAGCGGAACTGCGTGGTATCGGCCTGGCGCGCGGGCTCGGTCTGGTTGACCGCATCCTCGTAGTTTTCGATCATCACGCCGGTATAGCGAATGCCGTATTTTTGCGCGAGCTTTTGCACATCGGGCCACCAGACCTTGGCATAAAAATCGGCGACGGAAAGCCCGTAGTCGCGCTTGATGTAGGTGCCGTCGCCCGAGGGCACAGGGCTGGGAAAGTCGTCCAAATAGAACACGGCGCTGTTGATGACCGGATAGGCCGTGGCATCACCCAGCAGGCTGATCGCCGCGGCGTAAAAACCGCGCATGACCTTGTCATAGATACCGATATTGCATACCACGGTGTGACCGCTGCCGCAATCGTTAGACCAAATGAGCGGCGTGCCCGCATCGCCGGTCTTAGCCCACACGTGCGCCGTCTCGCGCAGCGAAACAGAGAGCGAAGAATCGAAGGGATCCGAGAGCTCGTAGCGCTCTCCCCCGCCCAACATAAAGTCCTCGCTCGGAACGATACTTTCGGCTGTCGCATAGTCATATCCGGCCGATTCGATCCCAAGCTTGGAAGCAATAGCCTGCAGGTAGTTCGAGTTATCTGGCGTCATGCCCAGCATGAGTGAGCCGCCGGCACTCACACAACTCATCAGATCGGTCAGATGCGCACCCAGTCCGTCAAGCGAGGGCATAAGCACAATCACGCGATCAAACGACGTGAGCGATGGGATCGCGTCCGCACCGTCGGTGGCAATATCAACATCGCGATGGGCAATCTTCATGTCCAGCAAAATCTGGTCGAACTGATCTTTAACGTCGTCGACGCTATCTTGGTCCGAGTCGGTAATGACCAGGCACGTGGGCTTTTGGCCAAAGATTGCCGAGGAGGCCGGCACCGCATCGTTGGCGGCAAGCATCCCCAGCTTATGCTGGCCCGCACTGTACTGCACGCCGGCACGCTCCACCAGCAGCACGGCGGCCATGGCAATAAAGACCGCCCACACCACGAGGAGTCCCATCCAACGAAAGCGGCCTGCACGGTCGCGGATATGTTGCGCCACACTCATCTGGCCTCCTCCCCGTCGCGCCAAAACGCCAACTTTTCGCGGTTGTCGGCGCTCAAATACACATGCTGCTTGTCAATCGCATCGATCACACGGTGAACCTCGTCACCATCGCGGCGCATCACGGCAAGGCGCAGGCAAAGCATCCAAACCTCCTGCTCCTCGGGCACGTCGAGCACCAACTGATCGGTCACGGCCTGCGCCTCGTCGATCTGTCCGACATCGGCCAGCGCCGTCGCGTATCGAATGCGCAGCTCAAGGGTATCCTCGCGCTCGCAGCGACGCGCAAGCAGGCGCGCGTACTGTTGGCGCTGAATCTGAGCCACGCGCCCCTCAGCCAAGCCCGAGCCCAAGTATTCACCAAGAAAATCGCAGTATTCGTTGAGGTTTTGAGCGCTCGGGTCCGTCTTAAAGGCACGCTCCAGCTGCTGCAGTTTAAGGTCGGACTCCTTGGAGATCTGCGCCACCGCCGTCGCGGCATAGTGCGCCACCTCAACGTCGTCGTTAAGCTTAGCCGCCTGCAGCTGCGCCAGGTACGCGTCGGGCTCCTCGGTGAGCATGGAGAGCATTAGGCGGCGCCGGTATGCCGGGTCGTTGACGATAAGCGCCTCCTCGAGCGGCACTACGCCTGCATCGTCCTCACCGCTCGGTACCGACATACTACGATGCAGGTCGTCGTTGAAGCGCAGCGACTCCAGCGCAGACTCTTTCAGCCACTCGCCAAGCACCGCGCTGCGCACCGATAGCAAAACCACCAGCAACGGGCCCCACAGCGGCACCAGCACTATTACAGCCAGCATGTGCCCGCGCACCGGCAGCAGGCCCAGCTTCATGAGCGTCCACAGCATCAGGCAAACCAGCGAATGAATCAGCAGCAAGACGGCAGCAACGACAAGCGAGATCAAGCGGCACCCCCCTCACCGTCACCGGTGTAAGCGATGCGCTGCAGCAGCGCCACGATGCCCTCGCGTCGACGGGCTCCACCGCAATATGCTTTGCGCTCAGGCGCTTACGGATAATGGGAAGATCGCACGCCTTTGCCTGGCGCATAAGCAGGTAGAGCACGTTGCCGTCGACCAAGCCCGCCGCGTCGCTCTCGCGGATTGCCGACCCAATTGCGCCCACCAGCTCGCCGACAGGCTCCATGCCCGGTACCACGCGCAGGAGCAAAAAACTCCCCATCTTGCTATCTGCCAGCGCCTGCTCCGCCGCGAGCTCTTGGCCAAAGGCCGCCTGCTTGAGCACGCAAGTGCCGTCAACGCAGCGTTTATCCTGCGCCACCGCCTCATAGTCAAAGGCACGGCCCAGCGCGCTTTCGACCAGCCCGCACAAGATGCGGAACAGGTTTTGATAATAGAGGGTCATTTGGTTTTCGGCCGCACTACGCACAAAGATCAACACGGCGGGTGCCCCGTCGCGCTCGATCGCGTATCCAAACATGGGAAACCCCGGCGTCAGCTCACGGTTCACCCACAGGTTCGAACGACCCCCGTCGCCCAAAAGAGGTGCAAGCTGCTCAAGCGTGAGCGAGCGTGCGGCATTTTCGGCAATCGCGGGACTTGCTGCCACCAGGCGTGCAAATGCCCCGCCCGAAACATGGTAGATCGCCACCGAATCGTTCTCGAGGATCTCGCCCAGAAGCTCGCAGCACTTGCGATAGATGTCGCGTGGGTTGAGTACGTCGAGCTCCTGCGTCACGGCAAAGATCTTGCCAAAGCTGTCGTGGCGACCCACAATCTGGCGCCTGTACGCGCGCTTGTCCTCGATCGCGTCGTGGTAAAGCTGTGTGAGGAACGTATTGCGATTACGCACGAGCTCGTTTTGATCGCGCTCCGCCCTAATGGCTTCGCTCATATGACCCAATCCGCTGTCAAGAGCCACAATGGCCCCGCCGACCGCTT
>UQUD01000047.1 GCA_900544225.1 uncultured Collinsella sp. | reverse complement strand
GCGCCGCCGGCTCGAAGCGCAAGCCCCGGCTCATGAACTGCTCGTGCGCCGCGCGGTCCTCGTCGGTCACCGGCTCGATCCAGCGGCGGCGCGTAGCCACGTCCGCGCGGATGCGCTCGAGATTCTCGCCTATCTTCTTCTCGGGGATGCGGGCGCGCTGCTCGTCCATGTCGAAGTTGGGCAGCCAGTTGTCCACCATGAGGAGCGTGGTCACGTAGGCAGGGTCGAGCCCCGCCGCCCGCGCATCCTCCAGACACAGCTCGACGGCGTTGGCGTGCCGGTTGCCGTAGGTGCAAACGAAGTAGAGGTAGGGCGTGTCGAGCGTCGCGCGCTCGAGGAACGTCTTCACCATGTCGGGCATCATGTGCCCGTAGATGGGGTACACGATGCCAATCGTATCGTCCGCGTAGGCGAGTTCGCCCTCGCGGCGCAGCTCCTGCGGGATGCTCAGGACCCTTTCGCCCTCTGCGGCCAGCTCGCGCGCCACGTAGAGGCAGTTGCCCGTCACGGTGAAGTATAAGATCATTCGAAACTCCCAGATTGTCGGCGGTCTGCCATCTCTAATTGCTTATGCCGGGCCGAGACCGGCGACCCAATCACGAACCCCGGACTCGTCCGCACTGGACGAGAAGCGCTGACCCTCCTGCCACTCCCCGCTGCCCGCGGCCTCGGCGAGTAGCTCGCCGCTCCGGCCAAGACTCGAGGAGGAAGAGGTGCAGAACGGGAGCACCGTCTTGCCGTCCCAGTCGTTGCCTGAGATGAAGTTGTCGATGGGCCAGGCCGCGATGCCCCACCAGATGGGATACCCTACGAGCACGGTGTCGTAGTTCTCCCAGCCGTCCGGCGTGACCTGCGTAAGCTCGACGTCGCGCAGGCTCTCGTCCTCGTGCTCGCGGGTCACGCGGCTACTGTCGTCGGTCCATTCGAGGTCATCGTCGGAGTAGGGCTCCGTAGGCGTCACCTTAAAGAGATCGGCGCCGAGCTCGTCGGCGATGGTCTGAGCTACGGCAGCGGTGTGGCCCTGTGCCGAGTAGTAGGCCACGAGGACGTTGCCGCCTGCAGCGGGCGCGGCGGCAACGTCCTCGGCGGCGGCTTGGCCGCCGTCACCCTGGTTGCAACCGGAGAGCATCGTTGCGCACAGCGCGGCTCCGAGTAGGAAGTTTCTTCTAGTCACGGTCGGGTTTGCGGTCATGGGGCATCTCCTCCGCTGGCTTGGTTGGTCCGTTATCGTCTGAGCGCTACTCCTGCGCGTCGAAATCGGGGCGTATGGCCAGGTAGCCCGCGAGTGCTTCCTCAGTGGCGGTGTAGTAGGTCATGGTCCCGTCGAGCTTGGCAATCTCGGCCATCTCGTCTTCGGTGAGGGAGAAGTCGAAGATGTTCGCGTTGTCGGCGATGTGGGCGGGGTTCTTGGAGCCGGGGATGATGGAGGTTCCCATCTGCACGTGCCAGCGCAGGATCACCTGGGCCGGGGTCTTGCCGTACTTCTCGGCGAGAGCGACGAAGACGGGCTCCTCCAGAAGACCTTTGTCGCCGTGGCCGAGCGGGTACCACGCCTCGATCACCGTGCCGTACGGCGCGAGGTAGGCGCGCAGGTCGCGCTGGGCGTGGTAGGGGTGGCACTCAACGGTCACGAGCTGCGGCTTGATGTCGGCGACCTCGATGACCTCGGCAATCTTGTCTTGCGGGAAGTTGGAGAGGCCGAGGGCGCGCACCTTGCCCGCGCGGTAGGCCTCCTCCATCGTGCGCCACGCGGCCAGGTAGTCGCCTACCGGCTGGTGCAGGATGAGCATGTCGACGTAGTCGAGCCCTAGGCGCTGGAGCGTGGCGTCCACCGCCGGCATGCCCGCGTCGTAGACACTCGGCCAGAGCTTGGTGGAGACGAAGATCTTGTCGCGTGCGATGCCGCTCTTGGCGATGGCACGGCCCACGGCGCGCTCGTTCATGTAGGCGTTGGCGGTGTCGATGTGCTCGTAGCCAGCCGTGAGCGCGGCGGTTGCGGCCGCCTCGGCCTCGGCCGGGGTCATGAGGAAGGTGCCCAAACCCTCGATGGGCATCTCTACGTCGTTGTTGAGCTTCAGATACTTCATGGTCTCCTCCTTAATGGTGACTTTTCGAATACAAGGCTACGGCGTTTACTGACGCGCGAGAAGTTCACGTTGGAATGATGGATATAACCATGGGGTATATACGGCACATAATGCGTGACAGGAGGATCGATGTACAACCCACAGCTTGACACTTTCATCCGCGTGGCGGAGGCGGGCAGTTTCTCCAAAGCGGCACAAGAGTCCTTCATCACGCCCACGGCCGTCATCAAGCAGATGAACCTGCTGGAGTCGCGGCTAGGCCTTACGCTGTTCCACCGATCGCATCAGGGGCTTTCGCTTACGCGAGCAGGCAGGTCGCTGCTCGCCGACGCCCGCCATATCGTGCAGTACTCTCAAGAATCAATCGCACGCGCCCGCGTCGCCGAGCGCGGAGAGAAGCGCATCATCCGCGTGGGAGTGTCGCTCATGACGCCCAGCACGCCGCTCACGAAGCTATGGCCGAAGGTGAAGGAACGTTGCCCTGGCATGAGCCTTCAGGTGGTCACGTTTGAAAACACACCCTCGGCGGCGCGCGGTTTGGCGAACCTCGGGCAAGACATGGATATCGTGGTGGGGATTTTCGACGATGCCTTTCTTAAAGAGCGCGGGTGCCTGGGCCTCGAGCTTTCGCGCGAGCCGCTCTGGTGCGCCGTTCCCGTCGACAGCGAGCTCGCCAAACGCGACATCGTCACATTCGACGACCTCCACAATCACAGTCTTATGCTTATACGCCGGGGCTGGAACACCGAAATCGACCGCGTACGCGACGAGATACTCTTGCATCATCCTCAAATCGCGCTCGTAGACTTCCCGCAATATCGGGTGGAGGTGTTCAATCGCGGCGCGAACGAGGACCTCGCGCTTGCGACGCTGCCGTTGTGGGCCAACGTCCACCCCATGCTCAAAACCGTCCCTACCGATTGGGACTGTCTCGTGTCTTACGGGCTGCTTCATTCGCCGCACCCCGCAGACCATGTGCGGGAGTTCCTCGATGCGGTGTCTGCCGTGCTCGAGGCAAAGCATCGATAGGCAATCGCGAACAGATGCGCTTATGCCTATGGGAATAACGGGAACTGGCTTCTGAGCTTGCGTTTTGATACCGTCGAGTACCGCCCGATGTTGTTTCGGCGTCGCCATAGAGCAAAGTCCCTTGAGCATCGGGCGGCATTATTGAGCGTGGGCGTTATCGTAGGTATCTTTGATCTCTTCCGGCAAATCGTCGGGAATCAGCGCCTTCACTCTATCCTCGTTGCCATCTTGGATCGCCTGCTCGTAGTACCAGCATTTGAACTTCAACATATCCAGCGCACGGTTCATGTTCGCGATTTCCGATTCCATGTGGGCCTTCCGCTCCTCGAACATGGCCTTGCGCTTGGGATATGTCGATGGGCCCTCCGCGCACCATTCCATGAACAGCCGGATGTCCTTGATCTCCATCCCAGCCTTCTTTAAGCATTCGATGACCCGAAGCGCCTCGAGTTCCGTATCGCCGAATCGGCGAATGCCGGATGTCCGCTCCAATTCCGGGAACAATCCCTGCTTGTCGTAATAGCGCAGCGTGGAAACGGGCAGACCGAACATATCCGCCACCTGTCCGATTGTGTACATGGTTCCTCCGGACAAATCTCGAATTTACTCCTTGACCTAAAGTTAGGTTTAGGTATTACCTTTATTTTCGTCAATATATATAAGGAGTGCAAGGGATTTTCGCCAAAGGCGCGCGCTTGCCGGAACGGTTTTCGCCGGCGGCGTGAACGGCGTGGGCGAAATCGGCGGGCATCTCGCTCTGGAGCAGGCGCATCGAATGGGCATGGAAATCTAGGCGCGGCTTAGCTGCGCGAAAGCAGTTTGTACTCAAAACCATCGACAGGAGGAATCAAACATGACGATTAAGCAGACAGCGGGCAGGGATGCCCTGGGGGACTTTGCCCCCAAATTTGCACAGCTCAATGACGATGTGCTGTTCGGCGAGGTATGGAGTCGAGAAGACGGGCTTTCCCTTCGAGATCGCAGCATAGTGACGGTGGTTGCCCTAATGGCGCAGGGCCTGACGGACTCTTCGTTTCAATATCATCTGATGTCCGCAAAGAACAATGGCGTGACCAGGGCTGAGATAGCGGAAATCCTTACGCATGCGGCGTTTTATGCGGGATGGCCCAAGGCGTGGGCGGCCTTTCGCATGGCGAAGGAGGTCTGGGCGGATGACAATGCCGCTGATGCAAGAGCTAAGCATCAAAACGAGATGGCCTTTCCCATCGGTGCCCCCAACGACGCATTTGCGAAGTACTTTATCGGGCAAAGCTACCTCGCGCCCCTTTCCACCGAGCAGGTCGGCATTTACAACGTTACGTTCGAGCCAGGCTGCCGCAACAACTGGCACACCCATCACGCCAAAAGCGGCGGCGGGCAGATTCTCGTCTGCGTGGCTGGCCGAGGGTTTTACCAGGAATGGGGCAAACCGGCACAGGAGCTGTGCCCCGGCGATGTAGTAAATATTCCCGCAGGCGTAAAGCACTGGCACGGTGCGGCGCCCGACAGCTGGTTCTCCCATCTCGCGGTGGAGGTTCCGGGCGAGGAGGCCTCCAACGAGTGGTTGGAGCCCGTGGACGACGAGCAATACCTTAAAGCGACTGACAAGGAGGTTTAGGTATGGAACAGTTGAATCTGACGCAGGAATGGGACAAAGTATTTCCCAAAAGCGACAAGGTTGAGCACAGCAAGGCGACCTTCCATAACCGATACGGCATCACGCTGGTGGCTGACGTCTACGTGCCTAAGAACGCGGAAGGCAAGCTGCCCGCCATCGCCGTAAGCGGCCCTTTTGGCGCGGTGAAGGAGCAGTCCTCCGGTCTGTACGCGCAGAAAATGGCGGAGTTGGGCTTTTTTGCAATTGCCTTTGACCCGTCCTATACCGGCGAGAGCGGCGGCACACCCCGCTATGTAGCATCGCCGGACATCAACACCGAGGACTTCTGCGCAGCGGTGGATTTCCTCTCTGTGCAGGAAAGCGTTGACCCGGAGCGTATCGGCATCATCGGTATCTGCGGTTGGGGCGGCATGGCAGTCAATGCGGCGGCCATCGACACCCGTATCAAAGCTACCGCGGCTATGACCATGTACGATATGACCCGCGTGACCGCAAACGGCTATTTTGACGCCGAGGATTCCGAGCAGGCGCGCTTTGAAAAGCGGAAAGCGCTGAACGCGCAGCGCACCGAGGACTATAAAAACGGCAGCTATGCGCTGGCGGGCGGCGTGGTCGATCCGCTACCGGAGGATGCGCCGCAGTTTGTAGCGGACTATAACGCCTACTACAAAACTCCGCGAGGCTATCATCCCCGCAGCCTGAACTCCAACGGTGGCTGGAATGTGACGTCCTCGCTGTCGTTTTTGAATATGCCGATTTTGCAATATAGCGGCGAAATCCGCTCAGCTGTGTTGCTGGTGCATGGCGAGAAGGCGCACTCCCGCTATTTCAGCGAAACCACGTACGGCAAGCTGACGGGGGACAACAAGGAATTGCTCATTATCCCTGGTGCCAGCCACACCGACCTTTACGATCAGATGGACATCATTCCGTTTGGAAAGCTGAAGGCATTCTTTGAGGAATACCTGAAATAAGGCGCGCCTTGATTTAATGCCAAGTCTCCAGCAACGATTCTTCTAAAGAGTGGGAGTAGCTGAAACGAGGCGATTGAATAACTCCATACGTTTAGGTTAAAACAAACTAATATGCCGCGCGCCTGCGGCATGAAGGAGGGAGATTTCTATGAACATCGTTGTATTGAGCGGCAGCCCGCGCAAGGGCGCCAATACCGACACCATGGTCGAGGCGTTTGCCGAGACCGCGTGCGAGGTCGGCCATACGGTCGAGGTCATCCGCGTTGCCGGCAAAAAGATTGCTGGTTGTTTGGGATGCCAGTACTGCTTCGCCCATGAGGGCGTCTGCGTGCAGAAGGATGACATGGCCAACGTGATCGAGTCGCTGAAAGACGCAGATATGGTCGTCTTTGCCTCGCCTATCTATTGGTTTGATATCACTGCGCAGGAGAAGGCCGCCATCGACCGCCTGTACGCCTTCGGTGCCACGGGATTCCCGTTCACCAAGACGGCACTTTTGCTCGATAGTCACAGTGAGGGCGTCTATGATGCGGCGATCGCTATGTACAAGTCGGCCTGTGCGTACTGCAAGTGGGAGGACCAAGGCATTGTCACCATCAGCGGTATGACCGAGCGCGACAGCATGGCATCGTCGCCCAAGCTGGAAGAGGTGCGAGAGCTCGCTCGCAAGCTCGCCTAAGGACAAGAAGAGCGCATGGCAATCAGCGTTGGCGGAAAGCCTACTTCCCTTGCCAAGAGGGTTACTGATTGCCATGCATAGTTGCTGACATTTTCTTTTGCAACTTTTGCTATTTTTTGCAAGTTTTGCTATCAGCTGTAGCTGGCCTTTATCTGAGGAACGCTCCTTGATTTATTGCTTATCGTTGGTAACTGTCACGGTCGAAATGTCTTTGCGGCAGTCAATCGGCCCTCGTCGAGCTCCTTCAGTCGGGAGAGGCAGCGGTCCAGAAACCCGCTCCTGGCTTGCGCGGCAAGAAATCCGTCGCAGAAGCGGTCGCCGCGAACGCACCACGTGATGCATGCACGTATCAGGTCAATGTCCCCATGGTCGATGTCGCAGCTGTCTATGCCTTCCGAGGTGTCGATGCTATGGCGTTCAAGCGTCTCGAAGTAGCTGGTGTCCGCGAACCCGTCCAGTTCATAGAAATCGTCGACGAAATCTTCGAGTCCGAGCGTCCCGCCCCCAAGCTTGACATTCATGTTTCTGTCCGCCAGCTTGCCAGCGTACTTGGTTAGTCTTTCGAACATGTTCGCTACTTAGCTCAAAAGTCCGTTGTCGCCCAGGTAGTCCACGAAGGCATCGATGATCCGTGCCGTGCGAGTCGCGATGTCTATTTCGGTGAAGTCTCCCATGACTTGTGTCAGGTGCTTGAGTTCCGCGATCTTTGTTCCGGCTTTTCGCTTGCCATTGCCGTCGGTGTATCCCTCATAGTACTTGCGTTTATCGCAGAATCTGTAGTCGGCCGCGCGGATGTTTACACGCTTCTCGAGCAGCGCCTTGTTACCCAGCGCCTCCAGGTTGGATTGGTCGACGAGCGGGTCTACCTCGTTGCGCTTCTTGGCATAGATGTGCTCAATTTCGAGCGTAGTGTCTAGGTCCATGAGTGGTTGATCTGGGTCTGCGTACGCCCACCAAGTGAGCATGGACTTCGTTACAGGCCTGCCGTTAGTGAACACGTAGGTTCGGAATCGCTCAGCAATATTTGCGCGATTGAAGTGGTGGTTAGGAAACTCCACCGGGCGGTGCTCCACGATGTTGATCATCTCGGGATACACTGGCGAACGCAGCGCATTCACGCCGGGACGCTCAATGGCGTAGGCGAGAACGAATGCCGTGATCTTGTTTAGAAAGCCGTAGAGTGCCTCGTCATCGAGGACACCTTTGCTGTCGCGGTTGGCGAGGAACCAGACGCTTAGCAGATAGGTCCACATGCCGTTGGGGGCGTAGTTCAGCACGAAGAGCCTGCGGAGCACGCGCTCGCTGAACCCTTCCTGCGCGTCGACGCGTTTCCAGAAGCCGAGCAGCGCCTCGAGATCGTCGAGCGTGGCGTCCTCCTTGAGCATGGCGTAGCCATCGGCACCGAAGAAGTCGCGCAACGATGCGGTGGTCGTGTCGCGGATGCCTTTCTTCGCGCGGCGGTAGTACATATAGCGCGTAAATAGCTCATCGGTTGGTGTACCGCGCATGGGCCGGAAGATGGCGTTCGCTCCCTCCTCGAGCCCCTTCCAGCGACGGATGAACTCATCCTTGCGCCCCGTGTCGGAATAATGCTTGTAGAACTGGCTCTTGAAGATGTCGGCATCCGAGAGAGGCAGCCCTCGGTCGTTTAGAGTCGAGAAGATGCGTAGCGCGGTGTCCTGCGACTCCGCTTCAATGGGCAACAGTATCACATTGTTGATGACGCGTGTGGCCATGTAGACGGTGTAGGTGGGCCACTCGCTCACCAGTTGCTCAATTTTCCTCTGGAAGAAAGCGAAGTTGCGGGCATAGGCGCTCTTCCAGCCATCGCCTACATTGCCCTCTCGTAAAATCTCGAGGAATTCATTCTTGTCGTTGTCCGATGCAACCTCGGAGTCGATCTTGAGGCGCTCCATGTCGGGCTCGTCGAACTCGTCGGTTTTCCATACACAACGGGCGATTGCCTCGCGCATCTTCACAGACTGCTTATCCTTCATGTTGGTGAACTTGTCGTAGAACGCGCGGAGCAGCAGCATGATGGTGGTGAGGCGCTGCTGGCCGTCAATGATTTCGAGTTGGCCAGAGAGGTTCTTAAAGGTGACGATGGGTCCTAGGAAGTATTCGTCGTTCTCGCTGTCGAAGCGCTCGTAGTCATCGCCCGGAAAAGCGAACGCGAATAGGTCATCCCACAGCGTTGCGCATTCGTCCTCGCCCCAGGCGTAGGGCCTCTGGTAGTCGGGGATGAGGAAGTCCGATCGCTTATCGGTGAGAAGATCGCGAATCGATCGCTGGTCGATGTTGAGCTTGGACATGAGCTGTACCTTCCGCGCGGGAACAATCAAGATGACACGGATTATATCGCCGAAGTCGTCATTCACTCTATTGCTGCGAGCTACTGAATCTGGCAATCTCTGGCCAACTCTTACGGTTTCATGTCGTGATTCATATCGGCGCCGATTAATGCCCGTGATGCTTCTGCTTGCACCTTCTTTGGAGAGCGCGAACGAGAGATGCGATCTACGGACGACTGAATAGCTCCATTCGTTTTGGTTACAAGAAAACATGCTGCGCGCCTGCAGCATGAGGGAGAGGGAATCCTATGAAAATCGTTGTGTTGAGTGGTAGCCCGCGCAAGGGCGCCAATACCGACACCATGGTCGAGGCGTTTGCCGAGACCGCGTGCGAGGTCGGCCATACGGTCGAGGTCATCCGCGTTGCCGGCAAAAAGATTGCTGGTTGTTTGGGATGCCAGTACTGCTTCGCCCATGAGGGCGTCTGCGTGCAGAAGGATGACATGGCCAACGTGATCGAGTCGCTGAAAGACGCAGATATGGTCGTCTTTGCCTCGCCTATCTATTGGTTTGATATCACTGCGCAGGAGAAGGCCGCCATCGACCGCCTGTACGCCTTCGGTGCTACGGGCTTCCCGTTCACCAAGACGGCCCTTTTGCTCGATAGCCACAGCGAGGGCGTCTATGACGCGGCGATCGCCATGTACAAGTCGGCCTGCGCGTACTGCAAGTGGGAGGACCAGGGCATTGTCACCATTAGCGGCATGACCGAGCGCGACAGCATGGCCTCCTCGCCCAAGTTGGAAGAGGTGCGAGAGCTCGCTCGCAAGCTCGCCTAAGGACAAGAGGAACGCATGGCAATCGGTGTTGGTGGAAATGCTTGCAATCCTTATCAAGAGGAATGCTGATTGCCATGCGTTGATGCTTCCGCGGACAATTCCGGCGTGCTAAAACGCCTTCTCGTTCAAGAATTCCCTGAACGCGGGAATGTCAAAGCCAACGAGACCACGCCCGCGCTCTCCGATGACGCCGTCCTCCAGGAGGCGGCGTTTGTATTGGCTTGCGTAGTTGCTGGCGACGCCCATGCGTTTGGCTATCTCCGAGACCCTGCTGGGGCCAGAATCGGGCAGCATCGCGAGCAAAAACTCAATGTCTTTATCGGAAAGCTCCCGATAGGTCGTTTCGAGAGAAGCCCGATGTCATGTTTTTCGAGTTGTTTAAAGATGCCATTCATGCGTGTGCGCCAGTTGCCCTGGGCCTCTTGAGCATATGTCCAATCGATGCCTACTGGACCAATTTGAACGCCGTTTATGCGCGCATGAGGCTGTAAGAGGTAGCTATCTGCGGCTTCTTTGGTTCGCTCGATGATATCTTCGAGCATGCCTGGCATGGCGGAGACATTTGCTGCGATCCATGGTGGCCCCTTTGCAGGTTTTGCTAACTTTTGCAACTTTTGCTAAATTTTGCAAGTTTTGCTAATGGCTTAACATGCCTTGTGCCGTGGGATCGCAGGAGTGAAAAACGGGGATTCCTATTATTCTGACTACGTTGCAGCGAGCGGGCCCCGGAGCGCGATGTTGCTGCGCTCCGGGCCCCACCGTTTTGAGAGCTTATGGCGGTTCTGCCGTCGTCCTAGTCAAACAAACTCGGCATGTCGTTTTCTTTCATGAGGGCACCGGCAGAAGGCAGGCTCTGCGCGGTGAACTTCTCGGCCGAGACGACGGCGCCAAGGATTTCCTCGGTCGTGCCGACGGTGGTGACTGAGCGGCCCTTCTTGGCCGTAAAGGCCTGGACGCCCTGCGTGTTGGTGGTCGTCTTGGTCTTGAGCAGCGACGTGTTGAAGTTCATCAGGCGATAGTCGCTCGAGACCAGCGCGATGTCGCGGTCCTCCTTGAGCACCTGGGCATATAGCAGCTTGCTGCCGCCGTAGATGGCGTTCTTAAGGCGCTTGCGGTTGGTCTTGGTAACGTATCCGGCAAGTGCGACGCGCACCGCGCGGCCGTTCTCGAAGACGAACAGCACGTCGGCCTTGTAGTCCTCGGGGTCGATGACCCAGATGACGCTCTCGTCGGGTTCCATCTCGAGGTCGGTCGGCAGGTACGAGCCCAGCTGGGCCGACTTGGTGTCCTCAAACGCCGCAACCTTGCACTTGTACACCTGGCTCTTGTTGGTAAAGACCAGCAGCTCGTGGGTGTTGGAGGACGGGAACTCGATAAAGGGTTTGTCGCCGTCCTTGTACTTGAGCGTGGTCGCCTTCTTGAGCACGCGGTCCGTCATCTTCTTAAGGTAGCCATCGCGCGAGAGCATGATGGTGACCGGGTACTCCTCGACCTCGGGCTCCAGGCTTACCTCGATAACCTCATGGGGCTCGATCCTGCCCGTGCGGCGCGGCATCACGTACTTCTTGTTGACCGCGGCCAGCTCGTCGCTGATGACCTTCTTGATGTTCTCCTCGCTGGAGAGGATCTCCTCAAGCCCGGCAATCTCGCCCTCGAGCTTGGCAATGTCCTTGGTGCGGTTGAGGATGTACTCCTCGTTGATGTTGCGGAGCTTAAGCTCGGCAACAAACTCGGCCTGGGTCTCGTCGATGTCGAAACCCTTCATAAGGTTGGGCACGACCTCGGCTTCGAGCTTGGTGCCGCGGATGATGGCGATGGCCTTGTCGATGTCGAGTAGAATCGCCTCGAGGCCGTGCAGCAGGTGCAGGCGCTCGGACTTTTTGCCCAGGTCAAAGTTGATGCGGCGGCGCGTGGACTCAATACGCCACTTGACCCACTCGTGCAGGATTTGGCGCACGCCCATAACGCGAGGGTAACCATCGACCAGCACGTTGAAGTTGCACGAGAACGAATCCTGCAGCGTGGTCGAGCGATAGAGCTTGGCCATGAGCTTGTCAGGGTCGACGCCGCGCTTAAGGTCGATGGCGATGCGTAGACCCGAAAGGTCTGTCTCGTCGCGGATGTCGGCGATCTCCTTGACCTTGCCCTCCTTGGAGAGCTTGACGATGCGCTCGATGATGACATCGGTCTTGGTGGTGTAGGGGATCTCGTACACCTCG
The DNA here is from genome assembly GCA_900544225.1 of uncultured Collinsella sp. GTDB lineage: Bacteria > Actinomycetota > Coriobacteriia > Coriobacteriales > Coriobacteriaceae > Collinsella. Next base: position 3,324 of record UQUD01000047.1, on the reverse strand, counting down.
ATGATGCGCTCTTCGGGAATCCAACGCCAGCGGGAGCGGATCTGGAAGCTGCCAAGGCCGGTCTCGATGATCTTCTCCATCTCCTCGCGGCGGTAGATGATCTCGCCGCCGGTCGAGAAGTCGGGCATGGGCATGTACTCGAGCAGGTCGCAGTCGGGATCCTGCAGGTAGTGCATCGTGGCGGTGCAGACCTCGTTGAGGTTGAAGCCGCAGATGTCAGACGCCATGGCGACGCCGATGCCCTTGTTGGCCGATACAAGGATATTGGGGAACGTGGTGGGCAGCAGGCGCGGCTCCTTCATGGCGCCGTCGTAGCTGTCGACGAAGTCGACCGGGTCCTTGTCGATGTCCTTGAAGATCTCGGCGCTGATGGGGGAGAGCTTGGCCTCGGTATAACGCGAGGCGGCGTAGCTCAGGTCGCCCGAATAGTATTTGCCAAAGTTGCCCTTCGACTCCACAAAGGGGGCGAGCAGCGCCTCGTTGCCCGTCGCCAGGCGCACCATCGTCTCGTAGATCGCGGCGTCGCCGTGCGGGTTGAGCTTCATGGTCTGGCCCACAATGTTGGCGCTCTTCTGGCGCTCACCTTTGAGCAAGCCCATCTTGTACATGGTGTAGAGCAGTTTGCGGTGCGAGGGCTTAAAGCCGTCGATCTCGGGGAATGCGCGCGAGACGTTGACGCTCATGGCGTAGGGCATGTAGTTGACCTCGAGCGTCTGCGTGATCGGCTGATCGGTGACCTCGGAGTGCAGGCCGATGACGTTCTCGGCGTTGACCTGCTTTTTCTTTGGCTGGGTTTTCGTCTTCTTCTTTGCCACGATTTCCTCTTGAACTTCTTATGGGCCGTCGTTATCGATTTGCTGCTATTGCAGGTCCAGCTGGTCCAGGTATTCCTTGCCGTGCTCGGAGATATGGCGCTTGCGGCCCGCCTCGTCGTTGCCCAGCAACAGGTTGAACATGGTTTCCATCTTGGTGACGTCCTCGGGCTCCACCTTGATCAGGCGACGCGTCTCGGGGTTCATGGTGGTGAGCCACATCATGTCCGGATCGTTCTCACCAAGACCCTTGGAGCGGTTGATCGAGCACTTTTGGTCGCCGATCTCTTTGAGGATGCCGTTCTTCTCGAGCTCGGTGTAGGCAAAGTAGGTCTTTTCTTTGCAGTTGATCTCGTAGAGCGGCGACTCGGCGATGTACACGTAGCCCTCGTCGATAAGTGTGGGCACCAGTCGATAGAGCATGGTGAGCACGAGCGTGCGGATGTGATAACCGTCGACGTCGGCGTCCGTACAGATGATGACCTTGTTCCAGTTGAGGTTGTCCAGGTCAAAGGCACCGAGGTTCTTGATGCGCTTGTCCTTGATTTCCACGCCGCAGCCCAGCACGCGCATGAGGTCCATGATGATGTCGGACTTAAAGATGCGCGGATAATCCTCCTTTAGGCAGTTGAGGATTTTGCCTCGGACGGGCATAACGCCCTGGAACTCGGCATCGCGCGACGTGCGGATGGCGCCTGCTGCCGAGTCGCCCTCTACGATGTAGATCTCGCGACGGGTCTTGTCCTTGGAGCGGCAGTCGATGAACTTCTGCACGCGGTTGGCCATGTCGGTCTTCTGCTGCAGGTTGGTTTTGATGCTCTGGCGCGTCTTTTCGGCGTTCTCGCGCGAACGCTTATTGATGAGCACCTGCTCCATGATTTTGTTGGCGGCATCTTTGTTCTCGATCAAGTAGGTCGAGAGGCGCTCCTTAAAGAAGGCCGTCATGGCCTGCTGGATAAAGCGGTTGTTGATGGCCTTCTTGGTCTGGTTTTCGTAGGACGTCTGGGTGGAGAAGCAGTTGGTCACCAGCACCAGGCAGTCCTGGACGTCCTGCCACTTAATGCTGCTCTCGTTTTTGTTGTATTTGCCCTGTTGCTTAATGTAGGCATCGATGGCGCTGGTCAGAGCGCTACGGGCCGCCTTCTCGGGTGAGCCGCCGTTCTCGAGCCACGATGAGTTGTGGTAGTACTCCTGCATCATGAAAGTGCGCGAGAAGCACATGCACGCGGTGATTTTTACGTTGTAATCGGGCAGGTCCTCGCGATCGCGACCGCGACGGTCGGCCTCGATAAAGAAGGGCTCGGTAAGGTAGTCAGTACCGACCTTCTCGAGCACGTAGTCCTCGATGCCCTTGGGATAGCAAAAGTCCTCTTCGGTAAACTCGCCATCGTCGCCCTCAATGCGCAGACGGAAGGTCACGTTGGCGTTGACCACGGCCTGACGGCGCATGGTCTCGCGATACCAATCGTGGGGGATGCTGATGGAGGTAAAGACTTCAAGATCGGGACGCCATTTGATAGTGGTGCCGGTGCGATTCTCGTCGCTGGGCTCAATCTCGAGTGCCTTCTTTTTGGCGCCGACGACCTTGCCCTTCTTAAAGTGCAGGGAGTACTTGTTGCCGTCGCGCCAAACCGTGACGTCCATGTATTCGGAAGCGTACTGGGTCGCGCACGAGCCCAAGCCGTTGGTGCCGAGCGAGAAGTCGTAGTCGCCGCCCTGGTTGTTGTTATACTTGCCACCGGCGTAGAGCTCGCAAAAGACGAGCTCCCAGTTAAAGCGCTTCTCGGAAGGGTTCCAGTCGAGCGGACAGCCACGGCCGTTGTCCTCTACCTGGATAGAGCCATCGCGAAAGGCGGTAAGGGTGATGAGCTTGCCGTAGCCCTGGCGCGCCTCGTCAACGGCGTTGGACAGGATCTCGAAGGCGGCATGCGCGCAGCCGTCGAGCCCGTCCGAGCCAAAGATGACGGCGGGGCGTAGACGTACGCGTTCCTCGTCCTTGAGCTGGCGGATACTGTCGTTACCATAGTTTGCGGTGTTTTTTGCCATACTCGCTCTCTCGGTGCTCCTTTGCTGCGTTTAAGTCATATAGATAGTCAAGGTAGCATAGCCCAGCCCACAGACGATTCCAACCAACACGAAATCCATCGAACAATCGTTCGAACTTAGGCTGAAAAGAGCTCACTCGCACAAAACCGAGTCGGTTTTGTCCGAGTAAGTTTGAAGACGGCCGAATGTGTCTTGCTGCGTTTGCGGTTGGATACGTTGTCGAAGACGTGTCGTGCGGATTGTTGGCGAAAAGACGCCGTGCCAAGCTCGAGGCAGAACTCGACTCCTCTGACGACATCTAATGCGTAATGGGCTGGCTCTGGGTATCCAGAACCAGCCCATTTTGATGTTCGATGAGCCGAGTCGGCGTCTCTCACAAAGGTAACTAGGAGCTAGCGAGGCCTATCCGAATTGACCTCATTGGCGGTGTCGGTTTCGAGCGCCGTGCGGCGGGCGCTGTAGGCGA
>UQUD01000046.1 GCA_900544225.1 uncultured Collinsella sp. | reverse complement strand
TTCCGATCTGCCATCGCGGGCAACGCGTATGCCGCGCCGACGGAGCTGCCGGCGGGTGCCGTGCATGCCGACGAGATTGAGCGCACCTACGGTCCGCTCACCTGTAAGGCGCTGCCGGCACTCATGGAGTGGCTGGCCCTGCGCTCCGACTTGGATTCCCTGGCCGGCGAGACGCATGCCATTACCATGATGACCATCCACTCCGCCAAGGGCCTGGAGTTCCCGGCGGTGTTCGTGGCCGGCATGGAGGAGGGTATCTTCCCGCACGTGCACGACTTTGGCGGCAGCGATGACCCGGGCAAGCTCGAGGAGGAGCGTCGCCTGGCCTACGTCGCCATCACGCGTGCCCGTAAGCGCCTGTTCCTGACCTATGCGGCCACGCGTCGCACCTACGGCTCGACCTCTGCCAACCCGCGCTCGCGCTTCCTCAACGAGATTCCGTTTGAGGATATCGAGTTTAGCGGTATCGGTTCTGCCGGTTTTGAAGGCACGGGTTGGGAGAAGCGCGGCGACCGTCACGGCACCTTTGGCTCGGGCATGGGTTCGGATATGTATGGCGGCAAGGTATTTGGTTCGCATACGCGCTCGACCGGCGGTTCCGGTTCGCGTGGCGGATCGAGCTTTGACGATTTCTTTGGTGGCAGCAGTTACGGGACCGAGCGCCATCGTGGGGTCTCGCCCGACGCTGGCCGTGTTGCCTCGACCTTTGGCTCGGGCACACCGCGAGCCAAAAAGCCCTCGTCCAAGGTGTCCCCGACGGTGGAGCGCAAGGTTGATCGCGCCAGCGCGTCGCAGGACTTTGCCGCGGGCGATACCGTGAGCCACAAGACCTTTGGCACGGGTACCGTGATCTCGGTCACCGGAGACATGATCGAGGTCCAGTTCGAAAAAACCGGCCAGACCAAAAAGCTGATGAAGGGCTTTGCTCCGATCGTCAAGCTGTCGTGATCCCGGCGGACCTGGGCGGGCGTATGGGGCAACATCGCCTGCTCGGGCAGTCCTGCGCAAGACGGAGGCCACATTAAGTGGCCTCCTTTGCGTGCGGAACTCGCGATCGATGTTGCCCCATACGCCCGCCCAGGTCCTTGGGTAACGTTGCTGGACGAACGTCGCTTTTCTCGTTCGCTTTTTGATCTGGAGAGCCGGGTGGGCTGATAGAAAAATAGATGTGAGTAGGGGCTCTCCCATTTGATGAGCGGGGGAGCCTCTTTATTGCGTTTGGATTGTTTCTTATGACTTTAGGGATTGAGCGTTTTATACGATTCAGTATAATTTCAGATAGATACTAAAATGTAACTGAAATGAAAAGGGTGATTGGACATGCTGCTAAATTGTCTCCCAAAAAGACTCTTCTCTTTAGAGCTCGCCATCGACCCGGAGCCAGTTGAGATGCAGATTCCTCGCATGTATCTTGAACGGTATTCGCTTCGCTTGGCACGGCTTGGCATGTCTGAGCAGGGCCGTTTTATTGTTGCGGAACCTAAAGAACCGCCCAGTGTCATTTCGGCGCGAAATCTCGTCAATGCAGTGCTTACGTTAGATGCTCGTCCGGTGGCAATTTGCTGGGATGCTATGGATTTAGGTTTTATGCGCGCGCTTTCTTCGGAGGGAATCGCATATATCCGAGATGAGCGAAATGCGTTCCTGCCGTTTATCGGAGCCGTTATTTCCGATGAAGTGCTGGGTGCTTCTCCCGCTGCTCCGCTTTCGTCCCAATCTCAACGAATCGTCCTAAATCTCATTGCGGGACGATGGGTTGACTGCTCCGCCGGCGACCTAGCGCGTCTGTGTGGCAAAAGCGCGGCAAGCGTCAGCGGCTATCTTTCGGAAATCGCCGCTATAGCTCCTGGGTTGATTATGCGGGACGGCAAAAAGCGTATATTGTGTGACGCCGGGCTGTCGACCGAGACGTTGCTAGATGGGTTTGAGGACTATCTTCGCACGCCAGTTTTAGAGCGAATCCGGCTCAAGAAGGTTATCGAGAGAACAGAGCTACGTGCCGTTGATGCGCTGCTTTCCGGTGTGTCTGCCCTTAGCTATATGTCCGACCTTGCCCATGAAGACTCTGCTCCAACCATTGCTCTCGAAAAATATCAGCTAGAGGCCTTGAAAGAGCATATGGGCGACAGATGGCTGGAGGCTCAGTGGTACGAACCGGCGGCAGTTGTGATTGAGGTCTGGTCGTATCCCGTGGACGCGCCGTCCGATATTAGTTTTGACGCGACTGGTTTGCAGTGTGTCGACCCGTTTTCCTTATACGTTGCTTGCGCAAAAGCAGATTACAAAGAAGATCGTCTGCTCGACGCGGTCGAACAGCTCAGGAGGACGATATGTCAAAAGTGAGGGGAATAGAGCGATTTGCCGATGCCATGAGCGGCTGTAAAGGCGGTTACGTCCTTATTGGTGGAGGGGCCTGCAGCGTTCTATTTGACAATGAGGGCGATTCGTTTAGAGCTACTGAAGACTTGGATGTCGTCGTAATTGTTGATGGGAAAGGCGTTGAATTCGCCACTGCATTGTGGGCATTTATCAAAGCTGCCGGATATGAGACTGGAAAGGTCGGCGATGGAAGGTGCACTTACTATCGGTTCTGTTTGCCCGAAGGATCAAGGCAAGTCCTAGACTATCCCGGCCAAATTGAGCTATTTGCCCGACATCCTGATTTTGTGCTCGAAGATGAAACGAGCGAAGTGGCACCTCTTTCCTTTGACGGGGCCGTATCAAGTCTTTCGGCAATTATTCTCGACGATGGCTACTACGAATTTATTCGCGACAACGCAACGAACGTAGAGGGCATTACGTTGCTCGATGCGCTCCATATCATTCCCCTCAAGATGCGTGCACACATTGATATCAATAGGAGCTATGAAGAAGGGCGCCATTGCAACGATAAAGATCGACGAAAGCATCGCTCGGATATTGTTCGACTTGCGGGTTTGTTGCCGCCTTCGGCTCGCTTGGAGCTAATAGAGCAAATGAGGGCTGATGCCGGAGACTTCTTTGCGGACTTTTCTTCTTATGTAAATCGGCAGACCGATCGTAAAGAGAGAGCGCGTCTTCAGGACACATTATCGTTTCTCGAAAAGGTCTACCTATAGGCACCTTGATTCGTTATGTATGGCGAGGGGCTCTCCCGTTTGATGAGCGGGGGAGCCCCTTGTTGCTTTTTGATTGTCGTAACTAGCCAGAGGCTCGCCGGGATGGGACGCGGGGTTTGGTCGATCGCGAGTTCCGCACGAGCCGGAGAGCACTTAATGTGCTCTCCGTGCGAGCAGGACTGTCCGAGCAGGCGACCAAACCCCGCGCCCCGTCCCGGCGAGCGCTTGGGGACCGGTGACCTACAGGTGGCTGATGATCAGTTCCATCTTGCCTTCGAGGTCGATGGAGCTGACGGTGCTCGGGGCCAGCAGGTGGCTTCCCTTGTGGACGGGGTCGCCGCAGACGGTGCCTTCGCCGTCGATGACCGACAGGCACATGAAGGGCCAGCGCTGGTCGAGGGTCTTGCTGCCGTTGACGCGCACGCGATCGACGGTGTAGCAGGGGTTGGACTCGAGCTCGGTCACGCCGTCCACCTCGGGCGCGGTCACCGTGCCGTCGGTCGGAGCCTGAGCATCAAAGTCGATGCAGTCGAGGCTCTGCTCAATGTGCAGCGGGCGCAGGTTGCCGTCAGTGCCGGGACGGTCGTAGTCGTACAGACGATACGTCACGTCGCTCGACTGCTGCGTCTCCAAAATGAGCGTGCCGGTCTTGATGGCGTGCACGGTACCGGAATCAATCTGGAAAAAGTCGCCCTTGTGAATCGGCAACACGTTGAGCATGTCGTCCCAACGTCCTTCCTCGATCATTTGTGCGGCCTCGGCGCGGTCCTTGGCACGCTGGCCGACGATGATCGTGGCGTCGGGCTCGCAGTCCAGCACATACCAACACTCGGTTTTGCCCAGGCTACCGTTCTCGTGCTCGGCAGCGTACTCGTCGTTGGGATGAATCTGGATCGAAAGGTCGTCCTTGGCGTCCAGAATCTTAATGAGCAGCGGGAACTCCTTGCCCTCGCAGTTGCCAAAGAGCTCGCGATGCTCGGCCCACAGCCACGACAGCGTGTGGCCGGCATACGGGCCCTCCGCAATCTGGCAGTCGCCGTTGGGGTGGGCCGAGATGGCCCAGCACTCACCGATGGGGCCATCGGGAATGTCGTAGCCAAATACGGTTTCGAGCTGGCGTCCGCCCCAGATCTTCTCGTGGAAGATCGGCGTCAGCTTAATCAAATCGGACATGTTCATACCCCCATTGTGTTGCGCGGGCGCTGCGTAAAACTGTTCAAAGCGAGCGCCCGGATGACTACAAAAACCTATGCCAACGTTACGTTGTGCAACTCAAAGCGGTCGCCAACGTTGCGCGAGACCGAATACTCAAAGGCCGCGCCGCTGTCCAAAAAGCCAATCTGGGTGAGCTCGAGCAGGGGAGAGCCAGGTTTGGTGTCCAGGCGATCGGCTTCTTCCTCGGTTGCTGCCACGGCGCGAATGGTGCGGTGGAAGCTCGAAATCTTCAGCCCGCATTGCTCGCGGATAAAGCGGTAGACCGATCCGTACAGGTCCTTCTTTTTAAGGCCTGGAATCAGCTCGAGCGGCATGTAGGTGTACTCGATAACGATGGGCTTCTCATCGGCCTGACGCACGCGCACGATGTGATAGGCAAAGTCATCCTCGGCAATTCCCAGCTGGGCTGCGATGTCCGCTGGTGGATTAACAATCGAGAAATCGTAGACCACCGAGGTCACCTTCTCCCCGCGGTGCTCATACGAAAAACCCTGGGCACGGTCGTTTTTGCCCTGGAAAAACGCCTGGCCGGGAAGCCCCGCCGTGTCCTTAACGTAGGTACCCGATCCACGACGGCTGGTAATAAGACCTTCCTCGGTGATTTGCTCGATAGCTCGTTTGACGGTGATTTTGGAAACGCTATAGAGCTCGCAGAACTCAACGACGGTGGGAAGCTTGTCGCCCGGTTTAAGAGCGCCATCCTCGATACTTCGACGAATATCTGCAGCTATCGCCTCGTATTTGGGAATCATGGAACCTCCTTTCCGACATATATGAATACAAAAAGTAAGTATAACCCTCAACAGGGCATCCATATTACTTTTATCTAAGAAGTTCGAGAAAGAAAAAAGAAAAAGACGCTTTACTTGTAAAATTAGAGCGCTATAGTTTAAGCAACGAACGGAATCCTTCCGCACAACAGGATCGACCGTTTGGGGACGGTTTTGTTTTGGCGGGTTGGATATCGGTATGGCCGGTGCGCGCCCGCGCCGGATAACCTGCCAAAGCAAACCCGTCTCCAACCGGAAGCTCTAGAACACGAAAGCGAGGACTTTGATGGCACAGTATCAGCTGCCCAACGACTTCTTCTTTGGCGCTGCTATGTCCGGCCCGCAGACTGAGGGTCAGTGGAACCAGGGCGGCAAGCTCGAGAACCTGTGGGACACCTGGTCCATCCAGGATCTGGGTTCGTTCTACAACCGCGTTGGCTCTTACGCCGGCAATGACTTTATGGCCAAGTACCAGGAAGACCTTCGCATTTTGAAGGACTTGGGTCTGGATACCTATCGCACTTCCATCCAGTGGAGCCGTCTGCTCGATGCCGACGGCAACCTCAACGAGGAAGGTGCCGCGTGGTATCACGAGTTGTTCCGCGCCTCTCGCGAAGCCGGCTTGGAGCCGTTTGTCAACTTGTACCACTTTGACATGCCCACCTACCTCTTTAACCGTGGCGGCTGGGAGAGCCGTGAGGTTGTCGAGGCTTACGCACATTACGCCGACGTCGCCTTCCACGAGTTTGGCCAGGAGATTAAGTACTGGTTCACCTTTAACGAGCCCATCGTCGAGCCCGAGCAGCGCTATCAGGAGGGCGTGTGGTTCCCGCAGCTCCACGACTTCAACCGCGCCCGCACCGTGCAGTATCACATCTCGCTGGCGCACGCGCTGGCCGTGGCCAACTATCGTCGCGCCTATGACGAGGGCGCTATTCGCGCCGATGCCAAGATCGGCATGATCAACTGCTTTACCCCGGTCTACACCAAGGAGAACCCCAGCGAGGCGGACCTCGAGGCCGTGCGCATGACCAGCGGCATCAACAACCGCTGGTGGCTCGACCTCATCACCAAGGGCGAGCTTCCTGCCGACGTGCTCGACAGCCTGGCCGAGGGCGGCGTTAAGCTCCCGTTCCGCGCCGGCGACCAAGAGATCCTTAAGCAGGGTGTTGTCGACTGGCTCGGCTGCAACTACTACCACCCCACGCGTGTTCAGGCGCCGGCGAGCAAGGTCGACCAGTACGGCCTGCCGCACTTTGCCGACGAGTACGTATGGCCCGACGCCGTTATGAACGAGAGCCGCGGCTGGGAGATCTACCCGCAGGGCCTCTACGACTTTGGCATGGACTGCGCTAAGAACTACCCCGATCTTGAGTGGTTCGTTTCCGAGAACGGCATCGGCATCATGGACGAATACAAGAACCGTGACGCCGAAGGAACCATCCAGGATGACTACCGCGTCGACTTTGTACGTCAGCACCTGGAGTGGGTGGCCAAGGCCATCGACGAGGGCGCCAAGTGCCGGGGCTATCACTACTGGGCCGTCATCGATAACTGGTCTTGGGCCAATGCCTTTAAGAATCGTTACGGCTTTGTCGAGGTCGATCTCATGGACGGCTACAAGCGCCGCCTTAAGAAGTCGGCGGCCTGGCTCAAACAGGTCGCCACGACCCACGTGGTTGATTAGCGACCGGGCGAACGCCCAGACCGCGCGCCGCCGCGCGCAACACATGGCACATCTGGTGGCAGAGGGCGACAGACCACCGTGCGCATAGGAAAAGGCCGGATTTGAAAGTTAGGAGCAATCATGGCCAGTGACAACGGAAAGAGCTTCCTCGACAAGTTTGCCGAGGTCTCTGCGAAGGTGGGAAACCAGGTTCACCTGCGTTCCCTGCGTGACGCCTTCGCGACCATCACGCCGCTCTATATCCTTGCGGGTATCGCGGTTCTTATTAACAACGTCGTGTTCCCTCTGTTCCCGCTCGATGCGGCGGGCCTTGCCAACCTTCAGACGTGGGGCTCGGCAATTACGCTGGGCACCCTCAACGTCTCTGCCATTATCTTGGCCGGATTGATTGGCTACAGCCTCGCCAAGAACAAGCGTTTCGATAACCCGCTCGCTTGCGTGGTCGTCGCCATCTCTGCCTTCGTCATCATGATGCCGCAGCAGATCACCGCCTCGCTTGCCGCCACGAGCCCACTGCTCACCGACAAGATCACCTCCGCCGAGGTCACGGGCGCCCTTTCGACTGCCAACACCGGCACCAACGGTCTGTTCTCGGCTATTATCATCGCCCTGCTTTCCGTCTCGCTCTTCATCAAGATTTCTGGCGTCGAGAAGCTCAAGGTTAAGCTGGGCGAGGGCGTGCCTCCCGCGGTCTCCAACTCCTTCAACGTCATGATTCCGATGCTGCTTAACCTCGCGGTCTTCGCTCTTGCCGCAGCCCTGCTCGCCGTGTGCGCCGGCACCGATCTGTGCACCATCATCTCCACGTGCATCTCCAACCCGCTCAAGAGCATCATGAACGCCGGTCCGTGGGCTGTTATCCTCATCTACACCCTTGCTAACCTGCTGTTCTGCGTCGGTATTCACCAGTCCACCATCTCTGGCGCTACCGTCGAGCCGATCCTGACCATGCTCATCGTCGACAACATGGCTACCTTTGCCGCCGGTGGCACCATCCAGCCCGATCACTACATGAACATGCAGATCGTTAACAGCTTCGCCCTCATCGGCGGCTCGGGCTGCACCCTCATGCTCCTGCTCGACACGCTCCTGTTCTCCAAGAACAAGGCTTCCGAGACCGTTTCCAAGATGGCTATCCTGCCTGGTCTGTTCAACATCAACGAGCCGGTTATCTACGGTTACCCCATCGTGTACAACCTGCCGCTCATGATCCCGTTCGTTCTTCTTCCCGATCTGTTCATCGGCATCACCTATGGCCTTACCTGCGCAGGCATCATCAGCCCCTGCATCGCCCAGGTGCCCTGGACCATGCCTCCCGTCATCAATGCCCTGCTCGCTACGGGCTTTGACTGGCGCGCCGGCGTGTGGCAGGCTATCGAGATTGTCATTGGCATGGCCGTCTACCTGCCCTTTATGAAGATTTCCGAGAAGGCAATCGCCAAGCAGGAGGCTTTCGCCGAGTAGAACGCCTAACGTTCGTCCCTTTCACCTTTGCGGGCGCCGGTACGCGGTGCCGGTGCCCGCAGCTCTCTCCCTTGTGTAAAGATGCAGGGGGGTGGGCACAATAGCCGCAAGGAATAAAACCAGTTGTCGTCTGCGCGCCGCGCAGTTATAAGGAGGAAACCATGAAGAAGATCATGCTCTGCTGCAATGCCGGTATGTCCACGAGCCTGCTGGTCCAGAAGATGCAGGCCGAGGTTGCAAACCGTGGTCTGGATATTGAGGTCGAGGCTCGTCCCATGAACGAGGCCCACGATCACCTGGACGAGTGCGACATGTTGCTGCTTGGTCCGCAGATCGGCTACACCAAGGGCGATTTTGAGAAGGAGGCCGCCGGTCGTTTTCCGGTCGAGGTCATCAACATGGTCGACTACGGCCGCATGAACGCTGCCGGCATCATCGACCACTGCGTCAGCGTGATGGGCTAGGTGCTCCGCATGGAGGATATGAACGAACTGCAGATGACCTGCTTCGAGATCATCAGCTACGTCGGTACCGCCAAGAGCATGTACATCAATGCCGTGCAAAAGGCCAAGGAGGGCGATTTTGACGCCGCCGAGGAGCTTATCAAGCAGGGCGACGAGGCCTATAACGGTGGCCACGATGTTCACATGGGGCTTCTGAAGAAGGAGGCCAACGGCGAGCGTAACGGCGAGGCCCCGTTGATTCTGCTGCATGCCGAGGACCAGATGGCCGGTACCGAGACCATGCGCGTCATGGCGACGGAGCTCATCGAGATTCACAAGCAGCTGCAGGTACTTCAGGCCTAGTCGGCGTTATCGCCGCGATGGGCCGTGCGGTCCAACAGACAACACAGTCCCTTTGACGGGCGCCGGGAGTCTCCGCCTCCCGGCGCCTTTATATTTGGGGAAGGTCTTGCGCGACCTATTAAGCGACCATTCGCGTTTCCCCAGATAAAGCCTGCCAAAACAAACCTGTCCCTTTTTGGTAGGTTTTTGCCTTGGGAGCGGTACCATACAGGCAATGTTTAAACGAGAAAGGTGGGCTCCCATGGAACCTAAGCAGTACTACATCGGCATCGACGTCGGCGGCACTTCGGTTAAGGAGGGCCTGTTCGACGAGGACGGCAACCTGCTTGCCAAGGCCAGCGTGCCCACGCCTCCTATCGTTGACGCCGCGGGCTTTGCCGCGGTGACCGAGGCTATCGACCAGGTGGTCGCCAAGGCACAGATTCCGCGTGCCTTTGTGGCGGGCATTGGCCTGGCCGTTCCGTGTCCCATCCCGGCGTCGGGCGATGCCAAGGTCAAGGCCAACATTGCCATTAACCTGCCCGAGCTGAGGGTCGCCATTCAGAAGCACTGCCCCGATGCGGTCGTTAAGTATGAGAACGATGCCAACGCCGCTGCCATGGGCGAGGCCTGGCTCGGTTCTGCCAAGGGCGTGCAGAACGTGGTGATGGTCACCATCGGTACCGGCGTGGGCGGCGGCGTTATCGTTAACGGCGACGTGGTATCGGGCGTTGTGGGCGCCGGCGGCGAGATTGGCCACATGTGCCTGAACCCGGCCGAGGAGCGCACCTGCGGCTGTGGCGGCCATGGCCATCTGGAGCAGTATTCCAGCGCCACCGGCGTGGTGAGCAACTACCTTGCCGAGTGCAAGAAGGCGGGCGTCGAGCCCATTGAGCTCACCGGCCCCTCCGATTCCAAGGACGTGTTCCAGGCCTGCCGCGAGGGCGACAAGCTCGCGCTGGCCGCAGCCGACACCATGGCCGACTACCTTGGCCGCGCCCTGGCGCTTATCGCCAACGTGGTCGACCCCGAGATGTTCCTGATCGGTGGCGGCGCGTCCGCTTCGGCCGATGTTTATCTCGACAAGGTTCGCGAGCACTTTAAGCAGTACGCGCTCTCTGCCTCGCGCGAGACGCCCATTAAGGTCGCTTCGCTCGGAAACGACGCCGGCATCATCGGTGCCGCCTACGTAGCCCTGCGCGCCGCCGGTAAATAGCTGGTGCAAGGGGGTCAGGTTACTTTGCACCAACACGGTGCAAAAGGGACAGTCTTGGCCCCCATGCCTGCCCCAAAATATGCCGTGACCCTTCCGTCTGCGAAGGCTCGGCATCGGCGTGCTACCATAGCTACGTCCAAGTACACATATCAAGTGGAGGATATCCATGGCAAACGTTCTTGTCTTTGGTCACCAGAACCCCGATAACGACGCCATCATGAGCGCCGTCGTCCTGTCCCAGCTGCTCAACCAGGTTGAGTATGCCGGCAACACCTACGAGGCCTGCGCCCTTGGTCAGCTTCCGGCCGAGTCCGCCAAGCTGCTCGCCGACGCCGGCATCGCCGAGCCCCGCGTGATCGAGTCCGTCGAGGCCGGTCAGCTCGTCGTCCTCACCGACCACAACGAGTCTGCCCAGTCCGTCGCCGGCCTTAAGGACGCCACGGTCTTTGGCGTTGTCGATCATCACCGCATCGGCGACTTCGAGACCGCCGGCCCGCTGCACTACATCTGCCTGCCCTGGGGCTCCAGCTGCACCATCGTCACCAAGCTCGCCGGCGTGCTCGGCGTTGAGCTTTCCGACGTCCAGGCTAAGCTGCTGCTCTCGGCCATGATGACCGACACGCTCATGCTCAAGAGCCCCACCACCACCGATGTCGACCGCGCCGTCGCCGCCAAGCTCGGCGAGCAGGTGGGCGTCGACCCGGTCAAGTTTGGCATGGAGGTCTTCCTCACCCGTCCGTCCGGCTCCTTTACCGCTGCCGAGATGGTCGGCAACGACATCAAGATGTTCGAGCCCGCCGGCAAGAAGCTGCTCATCGGCCAGTACGAGACTGTCGACAAGACCCGCGCACTCGGCATGATCGACGAGATTCGCGAGGCCATGCGCGCCTACGCTGCCGAGAAGGGCGCTGACGGCATTGTCCTGTGCATCACCGACATCATGGAGGAGGGCTCGCAGGTCCTGCTCGAGGGCGAGACCGAGGCCGCTCAGAAGGGCCTGGGCATTGCCGACGAGCACGACGGCGTCTGGATGCCGGGCGTCCTCTCCCGTAAGAAGCAGGTCGCTGCCCCCATCATGGCCGCCTGCTAGGTTTAGTTCACTAAACGCCACGACCGGATCGCGGACGCCCCGCGCTCCGGTCGTTTTTTGTGCATGGCGCCGCGTCGTCTCTTGGACAGGCGTGCCCGTGCCGTTGGGCAAATAATGTTCAACCTGTGGTTCCGCTTTTCGGCCACGCCTGCGTGCTTGTCGTGCAGGGTAGGCTAGATGCAAGCGTAATACGTTAGAGCGCGGCGCCGCCACTTGGGCGGGCCGTGCTTTTTTAAGACGGGAGCCTTCCCGTGAAAGGAGCCGCCCATGGCAGCACCCGAGCAGCTGTTCAACGTCCGTGAGCGCAAGCGTTTTGAGCGTCACGACATCTGGGAGCGCATCGCCGAGAACGGCACGATTTCCGCCGCCGTCATGGTCTTCGCCGCCATCGCCGCCGTCATTTGCGCCAATACCGATGCCTACGAGGCCATCCATCACTTTTTGGAGACCCCGCTGTATGTGGGTCTGGGCAACCTTACGGCCGGTCTCACCGTTGAGCTTTTCGTCAACGACTTTCTCATGGCGATTTTCTTTTTGTTGGTGGGTATTGAGCTTAAGTACGAGATGACGGTCGGCGAGCTCAAGAATCCGCGTCAGGCCATGCTTCCCATGCTGGCGGCCGTGGGTGGCGTCGTCGTTCCCGCCTGCATCTACCTGATCTTTAACCATGCCGGCGCTCACAACGGTTGGGCCATCCCCATGGCAACCGATATTGCCTTCGCACTGGGCGTGCTGTCGCTTTTGGGCAATCGCGTGCCCAACGGCGTGCGCGTGTTCTTCTCGACGCTCGCCATCGCCGACGACCTCATCTCTATCGCCGCCATCGCCATCTTCTACGGTCAGAGCCCCAATCCGTTTTGGTTGGGCGCCGCCGCGCTTGTGACCTGCGCGCTCGTGTGGCTCAACAAGACGCAGCATTACCGCCTTGCCCCGTATTCGGTACTGGGTTTGCTGTTGTGGTTCTGCATGTTCAAGAGCGGCGTACACGCCACGCTTGCCGGCGTCATCTTGGCTTTTACCATCCCGGCCAAGTGCGGCGTCAAGCTCGATAGCCTTACCGATTGGTTGGGCGAGTGCCTGCCGTTGCTCGATGACCGCTACGATGACGAGGCACACATCCTGGGCCAGCATGACTTTACCGTTTCGACCACTAAGGTCGAGCGCGTCATGCACCGCGTCACCCCGCCGCTCATCCGCATGGAGCGTCTGATCTCCACGCCGGTCAACTTTGTGATTCTTCCGATCTTTGCGTTCGTGAACGCACAGGTTCGCCTAGTGGGCGTGGACATGAGCACGCTGCTCACCGACCCGGTGACGCTCGGCGTGTACTTTGGCATGCTGCTGGGCAAGCCGATCGGCATCTTTGGCATGACGTTCGCCTTGGTCAAGCTCAAGGTCTGCGAGCTGCCGCACAATGTCAACTGGCACATGATTGCCGGTGTGGGCATTCTGGGCGGCATCGGCTTTACCATGTCGATTCTCATCAGCGGCCTTGCCTTCCCGACGGCCCAGTTTGAGGTCCTGGCCGCCAAGGCCGCCATCCTTGCCGGTTCGGTCACCGCTGCCGTGCTCGGTATGATCTACATGAGTGTGGTCTGCAAACACCTCGCGCCCAAAGACAAGTAAAAGCATATACAAGTTTGAAAACGCCGCCTGTGGACACCATCACAAGCGGCGTTTTAGTCAATGGGGACGTTCTTAAATGACTAGGTTTATTCCACGGTGCCGTAGACGGCGCCCCAGCCGTGGGCGGCCAAGGCGGAGTTGAGCTGGTCGCAAAGTGATTGGCGGTCGTAGTAGCCGGGCGGTAGCAGGTTGACGATTTCCATGAGGTCGGGCGCCAGGTCCAAGATCTCGGCCTGTACGATGAGATCCAGGCGGTCGATGGCGCGGCGGTCGTAAAACAGCCCGTCGACCAGGCGCTGCAGGTCGCCGAATTCCTCGGCCTGAAACGATCCGTACTCCATAGTGCCTCCTTGGGCGCCCCACGCCGGCATGCGCGGCGATGTCGTAAATCATTGCGATGAACTTAATCTATCACGGCTTCATGCCGTTGCGGCGGTGGCGGTCTATACTTAGACGAACTGCAACGTCCCGCTTCGCGAAAGGTCGCACCCATGCAGACGATCTACCAGAAGATGGAAACCACCGAACTCGATGCCGCCATCGAGGCGCTCAAAGCCGAGGTCGCCGAGGTCAAGGCCAAGGGCCTGGCGCTCGACATGGCCCGCGGCAAGCCGTCGCCCTCCCAGGTGGACATCTCTCGACCCATGCTCGATATTCTCAATGCCGACGCCGATCTGCACGACGGCAACGTCGACTGCTCAAACTACGGTTGCTTTGAGGGCATTCCCTCGGCGCGCAAACTGGCGGGGGAGTTTCTGGGTTGCCCTGCCGAGCAGACGCTCGTACTGGGTTCGTCGAGCCTTCTGATCGAGCACGATATCGCCGGCATGTTTTGGCGCTGCGGTTCGTGCGGCAGCGAGCCTTGGGAGGCTTACGAGGCCGCGCACGACGGCAAGAAGGTCAAATTCCTGTGCCCTGTTCCCGGCTACGACCGTCACTTTGGCATCACCGCCGACCTGGGCATCGAGAACGTTCCCGTCGCGATGACCGACAACGGCCCCGACATGGACGAGGTCGAGCGCCTGGTTGCCGCCGACGACTCCATCAAGGGCATCTGGTGCGTGCCCAAGTATTCCAACCCCACGGGCATCACCTTTAGCGAGGACACCGTGCGTCGCCTGGTCGAGATGCCCACGGCCGCGCCCGATTTCCGCATCTTCTGGGACAACGCCTACTGCGTGCACGACCTGTACGACGAGACCGACGAGCTCGCCAATATCTTCGACCTCGCTCGCGCGGCGGGCACCGAGGATCGCGTGGTGGCTTTTGCCTCGACGTCCAAGATCACCTTCCCGGGCGCCGGCATCGGCTTTATCGGTGCGAGCCCCGCGGTTATCGCGGAGTTCTCCAAGCGCCTGAAGGCCGGCCTCATCAGCGCCGACAAGCTCAACCAGCTGCGTCACGTGCGTTTCCTTCCCACCATCGAGGCGGTCAAGGAGCACATGAAAAAGCATGCCGAGTTCCTGCGTCCGCGCTTTGAGGCCGTTGAGCGCAAGCTCACCGAGGGCCTGGGCGATACGGGCTGTGCCACCTGGACGCACCCCCGCGGCGGCTACTTTGTAAGCTTCGATGGTCCCGAGGGCTCGGCCCAGAAGGTCGCCGCGCTTTGCGCCGACCTGGGCGTCAAGCTCACGCCGGCCGGTGCCACCTGGCCCTATGGCAAGGATCCGCGCGATACCAACATCCGTATTGCGCCGAGCTATCCCACGGTCGAGGACCTGGAGGCCGCGCTCGACGTGCTGGTGCTGGCCGTTAAGCTTGTCGCTGCCGAGCTTGCTCGTGCCGAGCGCGCCTAACGCCTAGGGCCCCGCAAGTCCGCGCCCAGTACTATCCGCACTTTCGATACGTAAAGGAGCGTATACATGGATTTGGGTATTTCCACCAACCCCACGCCGGAGATCTACACCATTAAGGTAACCGGCGAGATCGATATCTCTAACGCCGATAGCCTGCGCAATGCTGTCGACCTGGCGCTCGAGCAGCCCACTGAGGCCGTTGAGCTCAATTTTGCCCAGGTGAGCTACATCGATTCGACGGGCATTGGCGTGCTCGTGGGCGCCGCGCACCACGCGGTCGACCACGGTAAGCGCTTTAGCTGCACTAATGTGCAGCCCCAGGTGATGCGCGTGGTTCAGCTGCTGGGCGTCGACCAGGAGATTTCGATCACGGCGGCATAATCTTTGCCCCCAAAAGGGCGTGCCGGTTGGCATATGTTTGTGATGCGCTCGGACGTTTTGGCGTCCGGGCGCTATACTTGACCGAATGAATAGACGAGTTCCGGCCGAATGGCGCGGTGCGGGCTCGACTCACATCGAGCCTTGGAGGTATGTGTGTTTGGTATTGGAGAGGGTGAGCTGGCAATCATCGTGGTCTTCGGCTTTTTGCTGTTTGGCCCGGATAAGCTCCCGCAGATGGGCCGCACGATCGGCCGTGCCATCCGTCAGTTCCGCGAGACGCAGGAAAAGATGACGGCCGTTGTTCAGTCCGAGATCATCGATCCGGTAAGCGAGGCTGCTTCGGCTCCGGTCAAGCCCAAGAAGGCTGCCGTCGATGACGATTCCGATGCGGACGATGATGCCGTCGAGACGGTCGCGCCCGCAAAGAAGGAGACCTTTGCCGAGCGCCGTGCCCGCCTTGCCGCCGAGAAGGCTGCGAGCGAGGGTGCCACCGAGGACGAAGGTATTGCCGAGGAGGCCAAGGGTGCAGAGCC
>UQUD01000045.1 GCA_900544225.1 uncultured Collinsella sp. | reverse complement strand
TTCCCTTTGCCAATTCTTTCTTCAACAGCTCATCCGTTCCCATTTTACGGAGCTGGTCTATAAGGAAAAAAGAATTTCCGCCGGTAAAATATATCACATCCGCATCTTCAAAAACAGACTGTATCGTTGAATAAGCCTCCGTTGAAATATCAATTTCAGTTACGATTGCTCCCAACTTTTTGAATAATTTTCGAGCCGAGCCGACATAACCGGTGTAGCCTTCACGCAGCGAAGCTGTTGGAATAAATGCGACTTTTTTATTTTCAATTTCTTCCTTTATCAGACTTCCTACACTTGAAAAGTGCGAACATAAAAACATTTTCATCAATATTCTCCTTAGTATATAAATTCTTATTTGTTGAACTAAGCCGTGTATACCATACTCACCAATGAAAGAACGCCCTGATATAGCGTAATTTGCTGTTTTCCTGCGTACGTGCGTACACACTCCACAGGAATTCTAAGGGCCCTGCCCCCTTAGCACACGGACTTTGGAACAAAGTCTAGCGTGTTACGCCTTGCCAGAGGTGTACAGGCTCCCGGTACGCACGTACGCAGTAATTGCCATCAATGCGCCATATAAGTGGCGATCAAGTTCGCATAAAGCGACCTTGGTTCCGCAAAGCAAAAGGCAGGATACCATCACCACGATGGTACTCTGCCTCTGTTCGTTTCTGTTTACCGTTCCGAGTGGTCCTTCCGCAGAATTACCGATAAACAAAAAACGTACCCGGACCCTTTCTCGTATAGAATCGGGTTCGAGTGCGAACTGAATGTTGGAGCAATAAAAAACCACCACAAAGGTGCCTGTCCCCTTTGTGGTGGTTTTGGGTTAGGCCTAGAGCGTGCGGCCGTAGGCGTTGGCGGCCTTGATGGCGGCGGCGAACTTTTCGTCGGTGAAGGGCTCCGGGTTGCCCTGCTTCCACTCGTTGGTGGCGTGTGCGTATTCGCACAGGGCAGGGATGTCGGCCTCGGAAAGCCCGATCTGCTCAAGCGTCACGGGCAGGCCCATCTGTTTGTTAAAGGTAGCGTAGCGCTCAAGGTTCTCGGTATCGCCCGTATAGGCAAACAGCACCAGCACGCCCAAGCTCACGACCTCGCCATGCAGATAGGAGCCCTCGCGCGGAATGCTGCACGTGGCGTTGTAGAACGCATGCGCCACGCTCGAGTTGTAGTAGTAATCGTTTTGGTTGGTCAGGTTGGAGACGTAGCCCGTGTTGACCACGATATCGAGCGCGATCTGCTTGACGGCCTCGCTTGACAGATTCTGGTGCACGTCCTCAAGACCCTGAACGCCGTAGGTGAACAGCGGCTCGGAGCAGGTGTGGGCGAGTGCCAAGCCAAGGCCTGCCGTGTGCTCCAGGTTGCCGGCGCTCGTGGCGTACTCGACCTCGGGCTGCTTAGACAGGGCATCGCCCACGCCGGCCCAGAAGTACTCTGCCGGTGCCTCAGCGATGATCTTGGGGTTGATGAAGATGTGCGCCGGTCGGTTGGGGTACGAATAGCCCTCGAGCGAGCCGTCATCGTTGTACACGACGGCAATGGCGGTTGCGGCGGAGCAGTTGGAACAGATCGTCGGGACCGTGAAGACGATCTTCTTGAGCTCGATGGCTGCGGTCTTGACGGTGTCGAGCGCCTTGCCGCCGCCGCAGGCAATGAGCACGTCGGCTTCCTGGCAGGCAGGGGAGTTCACGACCTTGGCGATATTGGCGCGTGTGCTGTTGGTGCCGTAGACGCGCGTCTCCAGAACCTCGACGCCGGTGCCTGCCAGCGCGGCTTCGATACCGGGAAGGGCTGCGGCTAGTGCTCGCTTGCCGCCAATGATGGCGACCTTGGTCGCTCCGTATTCGGCCAGCGCGCTGGGCAGCTCGTCAAAGCAATCCTCGCCGACGGTATAGTCGCTCATTCCAATCGTGCGCATAGCAACCTTCTTTCGTTTGATAGAGTGCTTTCAGGTATTTTGCTCCTAGAGCAGGGCTGTAATAGCGAGAAATTTCGAACGTATAAAACCAGTGTTGAGGGTTTTTCGCCGGCGAGGAACGTGCTAGCATACACCGCATAAGCGTTGATGGGGACGAGTAGTCGGCCGTCCGCATGCTACAGAGAGCGGGGAGCGCTGAGAGCCCGTGCATGCGACCGATGAAAATCACCCCGGAGCTGCGGTCCCAACGGACGTGCCGCACAGGCACGTCTTAGTAGATATCGCCGAGATGGTCGTCGATACAGGCCAGCCGAGTAACGGATGCGAGCGCGCTAGACGCGGGCGAGGGCATCTAAGCTGGGTGGTTAAGCGAAGAGCTTTTGCGGGCGCACAGCCCGTTTTGTGGCGCTTCGTCCCAGCTTGCAGGGACGGGCGCTTTTTTTGGTGCCCAGAGGGCGTGCGCGCCCACGACATGAAAGGGGTACCGTGGCAAACGAGTACAAGCAGACGATGAATCTGCCCAAGACCGGTTTTCCCATGCGTGCCGGTCTTTCCAAGTCCGAGCCCAAGCGACTCAAGGACTGGCAGGACAACAAGGTCTACGAGCAGGTTCTGAAGAAGAACGAGGGTCACAAGAAGTTCGTGCTGCACGACGGTCCTCCGTACGCCAACGGCCCGATCCACATCGGCCACGCCATGAACAAGATCTCCAAGGACATGATCAACCGCTACTGGATGATGCAGGGCTATGAGGTTCCCTATGTCCCCGGTTGGGACTGCCATGGTCAGCCGATCGAGCACAAGGTCGAGGAGAAGCTCGGCACCGAGAAGTTCAACCAGACCTCCACGGCTAAGATCCGCGAGCTTTGCAACAAGTTCGCTGTCGAGAACATCGAGCTCCAGAAGGCTGGCTTCCGTCGCCTTGGCGTGCTTGGCGACTGGGACAACCCGTATCTGACGCTCTATCACCAGCATGACGCCGCCGACATTGAGGTCTTCAAGGCTATGTTCGACAAGGGCATGATCTATCGCGGCCACAAGCCCGTCCACTGGTGCAAGCACTGCCACACCGCGCTGGCCGAGGCCGAGATCGAGTACTCCGACGAGACGAGCCCCTCTATCTTCGTTCGCTTTGAGATGACCTCCAAGCCTGCCGGCCTCGAGAACTTCGACGGCCCGGTCGACTTTATCATCTGGACGACCACCCCGTGGACCATCCCCTCCGACCAGGCAGTTTCCCTCAAGCCCGGCGCCGCTTACGTCGCCGTTGAGCACGACGGTCGCGCCGAGGTCATGCTCGAGGACCTGGCTCCCAAGTGCTGCGAGGAGTTTGGCTGGGAGTACACCCCGGTCATGGTCGACGGCAAGCCCTATGTGGTTCCCGCCGAGACCTTCCACCACATCCACTACAAGCAGCCGATCTTCGACGGTGTCGAGGGCGTGGCGCTGCTGGCCGATTACGTCGGTGTCGACGACGGTACCGGTATTGTCCACAACTCGCCCGGCCACGGTGTTGACGACTACTTTGCCTGCCTCAAGGAGGGCATCACCGACATCTGCATGCCGGTCGATGACGACGGCAAGTTCTACACCGGTGAGGAGTTTGGCACCGGTGGCCCCTTCAGCGGTATGGACACCGATGAGGCCAACCCACACATCATCGAGTTCCTGCGCGAGCGCGGCACCCTGGTCCTCGAGAAGAAGATCACGCACAGCTATCCGCACTGCTGGCGCTGTAAGCACCCGGTGCTCTTCCGTGCTACCGACCAGTGGTTTGTCTCGATGGACAAGACCGGTTTGCGCGAGCAGGCTGGCAAGGAGGTCCGCGAGAACGTCAAGTGGTATCCGGCCCACGCGGCAAACCGCATTGGCGCCATGGTCGAGCAGCGCCCCGACTGGTGCATCAGCCGTCAGCGCAACTGGGGCGTGCCCATCCCCAGCTACACCTGCGCCGACTGCGGCGAGAAGGTCATGAACGACGCCACGCTCGACGCCGTCATCAAGCTCTTCCACGAGAAGGGCTCCGACGCCTGGTTCACCGACGCTCCCGAGAGCTACCTGGGCGAGGCCTGCGTCTGCCCCAAGTGCGGCGGCCATCACCTTAAGGCCGATAAGGACATCCTCGACGTGTGGTGGGACTCCGGCGTCTCTTGGAAGGCCGTCTGTGAGTATCGCCCCGAGCTTGAGTACCCGGCGGATGTGTACCTCGAGGGCTCCGACCAGCACCGCGGTTGGTTCCAGAGCTCGCTGCTCACCTCGGTGGGCGCCAACGGTCACGCTCCGTACAAGGCGGTCGTCTCGCAGGGCTTCACCCTCGACGGCCAGGGCCGTAAGATGTCCAAGTCGCTCGGCAACGTCATCGACCCCAACAAGGTCTGCGACGAGATGGGCGCCGACATCATCCGTCTGTGGGTTGCGTCCGTCGATACCAGCTCCGACGTGTCCATCGACCACGAGATTCTTGCTCGTACGTCCGATGCCTACCGTCGTTTCCGCAACACGCTGCGCTTCCTGCTCTCCGAGCTCGAGGGTCAGTTTGAGCCTGAGACCGACGGTGTCGCCTTTGCCGACCTGCTGCCGCTCGACAAGCTCATGGTTGCCCGTCTGACCCAGGTTCAGGCCGAGGTCGACGATGCCTACGCCAGCTACGAGTTCCCGCGCGCCTACCGTGCGCTTTACGACTTCGTGGTTACCGAGCTCTCCAACGTGTACCTCGACGCCCTGAAGGATCGTCTGTACTGCGACAAGCCCGGTTCGCTCGAGCGCCGTAGCGCCCAGACCGTACTTGCCGAGCTCTTCTCGATGCTCATGCGCGACCTGCAGCCGATCCTGTCCTACACGGTCGACGAGGCCATGGCCTATGCGCCTGCCGGCTGCGTCGACCACCAGAAGTACGCCGCGCTGCTCGATTGGTACAAGTCGCCCATCACGCTCGACGAGGCCAATGAGTTCGAGGGCGTGCTCGAGGCTTCGCTCGAGCTCCGTAGCGCCGTGACCAAGGCCCTTGAGGATGCCCGCTCCGCTGGCACCTTCACTAAGAGCCAGCAGGTCCGCGTCAAGGCGGTCGTTCCCGCCGAGATGTATGCGCTGCTGACCGGCGACAAGGCCGTCGACCTCGCCGAGTTCTACATCGTCTCCGATGTTGAGCTGACCCAGGGCGAGGAGCTCTCCGTTGCCATCGAGGCTGCCGAGGGCGAGTGCTGCGACCGTTGCTGGAACTACCGCACCACCGTCGGCGAGTACAACGGCCACGCGCATATCTGTAAGCGCTGCGCCGACGCTTTGTAGGTTTCGGCGTTCGTAGAACGCCGAAACCTACCGACGCTGCAAACGCCCCTAAGCGGCAATCTGACGTTCAATCGTCGGTCGCGTACCAAAGTACGCTTCCCTCCTCTTTCACGTCACCTTGCTCGCTTAGAGACGTTTTCGCTGTTGGTGACGGTAATGCGGCGTTTCTATTGTTTAGTTGTTGGGGACGTTCTTAAACGACTAGTCAAACAAGAACGTCCCTAATGACTACCTGTGTCACATTCAAGCGGCATTCTGTTTTTCGGAATGCCGCTTTCGTTTTTAGCTGGTTATTTCGCTTGCGTTGGTGGATATGTCGTGCGCTCTGCGTGTGGCAATATAAGATGGTTAATTGCGTTAAACGGATTTCGAGTTCTTGAGGGTTGGGGATTTCTTTGGGTCGTGCTGGGGATATGACGCCGCCTTTGCGTTGGCGGTTGGGTGTTGCTGGTGGGGTGGCGCTGGTTGTGCTGCTTGTTGACCAGCTGGCCAAGCTTGCGGTTCGTGCCGTGGGCGACGCTTTGCATGTGACCGTTATCCCCGGTGTCATCGACTTTATGTTTGTTCGCAATATCGGTGCTGCCTTTAGCATGGGCGAGGGGCATGGCATCGCGTTTGCCGTGCTGGCTTTGGCGGTCATTATCGCTATTGCCGTGTACCTCGTTCGTGCACCCCAGCTCGCCCATCTTGAGGTTGTGGGCATGGCGATGGTTGCGGGCGGTGCTATCGGCAACGCTATCGATCGTTTGGCCTTTGGCTTCGTGACCGATTTTATTGCCACCACCTTCATCGACTTCCCTGTCTTCAATGTGGCCGATATCGGCATTACCTTGGGCGTCGTGCTCGCCCTCTTTGGCTATATGTTCTTGAGCCCCGCGGCCCGTGAGGTCGATGCGACCGCCGAGCTTAACGCTCGTGATGAGGCCCGCGCTAAGCGCAAAGCCAAGCAGCGTGGGGAGCGTGCCCGCAAGATTCGCGAAAGGAATGAGCGATAATGGCCGACATCCATATTCTTGTTGCCGACGATTGCTCTGGCCAGCGTCTCGACGCTTTTCTGGGTGCCAACGACGGCTGCCCCACGCGCTCTGCCTGCGCGCATCTGATCGAGGGCGGCGCCGTAATCGTGAACGGTGAGACCTGTCTGTCAAAAAAGTATGCCGTACGCGCCGGTGACCGCATCTCGGTCGACCTGCCCGAGCCGCACGATCCCACCGATGTGATTCCCGAGGCCATCCCGCTCGACATTCGCTATGAGGACGACTATCTCATTGTGCTCTCCAAGCAGCGCGGGCTGGTGTGCCATCCCGCCCACGGCCACGAGAGCGGCACGCTTGCGAACGCCTTGGTCTACCACTGCGGTATCGATCATCTTGGTACCGTGCAGGGTGAGGACCGCCCCGGCATCGTGCATCGCCTGGATCGCGATACCTCGGGCCTTATGCTCGCGGCAAAAGACGACGACACCCAGCGCGCGCTTCAAAATCTCATTCGCACGCGTACGCTCGACCGCCGCTATATCACGCTTGTCCACGGGCACATCGCCATGGACGAGGGCACCATCAATACCGGTATCGCCCGTTCTACGCGCGACCGCGTCAAGATGGCGGTTTCGGACGACCCCTTTGCCCGTCAGGCCATTACGACCTTTAAAGTCCTCGAGCGCTTTGATTCCACGCGCTTTGACGATGGTTATACGCTCGTTGAGTGCCATCTGTTTACCGGTCGCACGCACCAGATTCGCGTGCATATGCGTCATATCAACCACGCCTGCGTGGGCGATCCACTCTACGGCAAGTGCGATGCGCGCGCCGACCAGGGCCTGACCAGGCAGTTCCTTCATTCCTGGCGCGTGGCGTTCGACCATCCCGTGACGGGGGAGCGCATTGAGTGCCGCGACGAGTTGCCGTGGGATCTCGCTGCGGTTCTCGACGATCTGGCTCTGCGCTCGCTCGGTCGCACGGCCGTTGGAGATGAAATCGTTCCGCAGCTCGGTCTTCTCGAAGCCTAGCCAGTATTAGGTGGTTTCTTGAACTCGGTAAGCCTGCGGTAAGATATACCATTGTTTACGTTACGCGTTGCTGGGAGCCTGCATGCTCGCCTTTTTACAAACCAACACACCCATCGTGATCTTCAACCAGATTGTCGTCACGCTGCTCACGGTCTGCTTTCTGTACCAGGTGGTCTTCTTTGTCATTGGCGCTCTTTGTGGCGAGGTCGCGCCTCCCAAGGCCAAAAAACTCCATCGCTATGCCTTTTTTATCGCGGCGCATAATGAGGAGGCCGTGATCGCCAACCTCGTTCGCTCCATCAAGGACCAGGATTATCCGTCCGAGCTCATCGAGGTTTTCGTGGTCGCCGATGCCTGCACCGACAACACGGCGCAGCTCGCGCGCGAGGCCGGTGCCATTGTTTACGAGCGCAATGACCTGGCCCGCAAGGGCAAGAGCTGGGTCATGGACTTTGGCTTCGACCGCATTCTCAACGAGTATCCCGACACGTTTGAGGGCTACTTTATCTTCGATGCCGATAACGTTATCTCCCGCGATTACGTTTCCAAGATGAATGATGCCTTTGACCAGGGCTTCCATGTGGTCACGAGCTATCGCAATTCCAAGAACTTCGGCAGCTCGTGGATCTCGGCTGCTAATGCCACGTGGTATCTACGCGAGGCGCGCTTCCTCAACAACGCGCGTAATATCTGCAAGACGTCCTGCGCTGTTTCGGGTTCGGGTTACCTTATCTCGTCAAGCGTTATCGAGGGCATGCACGGTTGGCAGTTCCACACGCTGACCGAGGACATTCAGTTCACTACGTTCTGCGCTATTCACGGTATTCGCATTGGCTATGCGCCGGCGGAGTTCTTTGACGAGCAGCCCGTGACGTTTAAGGCGTCCTGGAAACAGCGCATGCGCTGGACCAAGGGCTTCTACCAGGTGTTTTTTACCTACGGTAAGCACCTGGTCAAATCGACCTTCCGCTATCATCGCTTTGCCGCCTACGACATGTTTATGACCATCGCCCCGGGTATGCTGCTGTCCTTGATCTCGATGCTCGCTAATGCGACGTTCTTGATTGTGGGTGGCCTTTCGCATGGTTTCTTGGCAACCGAAGTCGAGATGCAGGCGTGCGCCGCTTCGCTCATTATGACCTTCGCCATGATGTATCAGACGTTCTTTATCCTGGCGCTGCTCACGACTATCTTTGAGTACAAGCATATTCACTGCGCGCAAAAGTGGCGCCTGGTGACTAACCTGTTTACCTTCCCGATCTTTATGTTCAGCTATATCCCCATCACGGTGGCCGCGCTGTTCCTGAAGGTCGACTGGGTGCCGACGCAGCACGCCGTCAACGTTACCCTTGACGAGGTCATGCAAGGCGCCAAATAACCACCACCAAAACCACCGCAAAGGGGACAGGCACCTTTGTGGTGGTTTTTGCTTTTGCGATGCAGCTCGAGGAGGAGTCCGATGGCCTATATCCCGTTTTGGATTTGCATCTTTGCCGGCGTGGCAATTGATGCCCGAGAGCGACGGTTTCCCAATGGGCTTGCCGGCGCATGTGCCGTGGCGGCGTTGGCGGGCGTTTGGCTCGACCTCGGTTTGAACACAGCGCTTGACCACGCCGGTCTTGCGGTCATCGTCTACCTTGCCCTTGTGCTCACTGAGTCGCTCTGGCGGCGCCTTCGCCACGCCCCGGGCATCGGCATGGGGGATGCCAAGGCGCTCTTCGCGCTTTGCACGCTCGACCCTATGGGTGGCATCGTGGCATTTGCCGTCGCACTCCTGGCCCTGGCCCTCTCCTGCCTCTTCACAAAATCACGCTCCCTGCCATTGCTCCCGTTTTTGGTGCCGATTTTTGCCATAATCGAGGTCGTGGGCTGCACTTTGTAACCGATTGCGCATCCTTCTTAAGGAGCATGCCATGGCAACTAATCAAGAAGCGGCCGTCATTAAGGCGCGCATGGACCGTATTTCCTCGGCGTTGTCGCCCGAACTTGTCGAGCGCATTGCCGCCGATCGTGCTTCGGGCTATGTCAACCCGTATCGTTGCAACGACGATCAGGTCATTCGTCGTATTGATCGCGCCGCCGACAAAGGCACGCTTATGCGTCCGGCGTTTATGCGCGATACCGAAAAGATACTTCATCTTCCGGCGTACACCCGTTATGCAGGCAAAACGCAGGTCTTTAGCTTCCGTAGCAATGACGATCTGTCACGCCGCGGTTTGCACGTGCAGCTCGTCTCCCGCATTGCGCGCGATATCGGTCGCGCCCTGGGGCTCAATTGCGATCTGATCGAGGCGATTGGCCTGGGTCACGACTTGGGACACACGCCTTTCGGCCATGCCGGCGAGCGCTTCCTCAACGATATCTATCATGAGCGTACGGGGCGTTATTTTTTCCATAACGTGCAGTCGGTCCGCGTGCTCGACACACTGTACGGCCGCAACGTGTCGCTTCAGACGCTCGACGGCGTGCTATGCCATAACGGCGAGTACGAGCAGCGTGTGTTTGAGCTCTCGGACATGAGCTCCTTTGACCAGTTTGACCAGACGGTTGAGGATTGCATTGCCACGGGCTATAGCGCAATTGGGCATCTGCGTCCCATGACGCTCGAGGGCTGCGTCGTTCGCATCTCGGATATTCTTGCCTACGTCGGTCGTGACCGTCAGGATGCGATCGCGGCGGGCCTGCTGTCACCCGACGCTTTTGATGATGGCCGGGGCGGTGCCTACAACAGTTGGATCCTCACGCATGCCTCCATCGATATCGTTGAGCACAGCTATGGTAAGCCGCGCATCGAGATGAGCGAGGACCTGTTTGAGGAAATCCGCCGAGCCAAGCGCGAGAACTACGAGAAGATCTATAGCAAGGGCGGTATCGAAGGCGATTCCGAGGTGGAGCTGCGCGAGGCGTTCGAAAAGCTCTACGACCGTTGCCTGCGGGATCTAAACAGTGGTGACGAGTCTTCGTACATCTTTAAGCACCATATTTCGCGCATTGAGCAGCAGCTTTCCTACTACGATCGCACCTATGCCTGGCAGGACGACAAGGATCAAGCCGTGGTGGATTATATCGCGAGCATGACGGACGGTTATTTCTGCGAACTGACGAGCAAGCTGTTCCCCGGTCTGGAGTTTCCGCACCGTACCTATATTAACGAACGGTAGTTCGTATCCTTTCGGTATACTGGTTAGTTGAAAACGTTTTTGATTGATGCACGGGATGGCTATGGACGACCTTTTTTCTGCCTCGACGCGCGAGCGTTCCTTTAAAAATGCGCCGCTCGCGGTGCGCATGCGACCCAATTCGCTCGACGAGTACGTGGGCCAGCAAAAGGCCGTCGGTAAGGGCTCATGGTTGCGTGCCGCGATCGAGCACGACGTGCTTTCGAGCGTGATTCTGTACGGGCCGGCCGGTACGGGTAAGACGACGCTGGCCCACATTATCGCCAACCATACCAAGAGCGAGTTTGTCGAGGTCAGCGCCGTGACGGGTACCGTAAAGGATCTTCGCCGCGTGATTGACGAGGCCAAGACGCGCCTGAATACCTACGACCGCCGCACCATCCTGTTTATCGACGAGATTCACCGCTTCTCCAAGTCTCAGCAGGATGCCTTGCTGCATGCGGTTGAGAACCGTACCGTCATTATGATTGGCGCCACGACGGAGAATCCGTACTTCGAGGTCAACTCGGCATTGCTCTCGCGCGGTCGCGTGGTGGAGCTTGAGCATCTTAAAGACGAGGATATCGCCACGCTTATCGAGCGTGCGCTCGAGGCGCCGCAGGGTTTGAACGGCAAGTTCTCGGCCGATGAGGATACGGTTAAGACCATCTGCACGCTGGCAGCGGGTGACGCTCGCTCGGCGCTCACGACGCTCGAACTTGCGAGCGAGATTGCCGTCACGCGTCCCGATACCGAGGGAACGCCAGCGCCTGCGGCGGGGGAGCGCTATCCCATCACCGTGGATGACGTGAAGATTGCCAACCCGCGTCGCGGCTTTACGTATGACAAAAACGGCGACATGCACTACGACATCATCAGTGCGTTCATCAAGTCCATGCGCGGTAGTGACCCCGATGCCACGATCTATTGGCTCGCGCGCATGATTGATGCGGGGGAGGATCCTAAGTTTATCGCTCGCCGCATTATGATTCACGCTTCTGAGGATGTTGGCAACGCCGACCCGCAGGCGCTTTTGGTGGCGCATGCCGCGTTTAAGTCTGCCGAGGTCATTGGCTATCCCGAGTGCCGCATTAACCTGGCTCAGGCTGCACTCTATGTGTGCTTGGCGCCAAAATCCAACGCGTGTGAGGCTTCGATCGATGCGGCGCTGGCCGATATCCATTCTAGTGGGCTTCGCGAGGTGCCGAGTTATCTGCGCGATCGCCATCGCCCGGGCAGCGATGAATACGGTGTGTATAAGTATCCACATGATTATCCCGAAGGCTGGGTCGATCAGCGCTATTTGCCCGAAGGCTTGGAACGCGGTGCATTTTGGCAGCCTGCCGGGCGCGGTTGGGAAGAGTGGCGCGTAGAGCAAAGCGAACGAGACCGCAGCGGGAATGCACCGAGGTAGCTGCTGATAATTTTGTCCCACGTTGCTGCTCTTGGCATGTTCGGTCCCCTTTGGGGTACCATGAAAAGCGTCTGTATTTCGATTCTTCCGGGAGGCTTGTATGAGTCCCATTCAAATCGCCCTGCTGCTGCTCGCCGTTGCCGGCGTGTGGGCCATCGCTGAGCTCGCGCTTACCCTGCGCAAGACCCGCAATGTTGTCGACTCGCTCGATAAGACCGTGAACGACCTCAACAACACCATCGCCGAGGCTCAGCCTGTGGTGGCAAAGCTCGATGGCGCTGTCGATGAGCTTACGCCGGCGCTTGCCCAGATGGAGCCGCTGCTTAAGTCGAGCAAGACGGCAGTTGATGCCCTTACCTCCAATCTCGTAGAGGTCGAAGCCGTGGTTCGCGACATTTCCGAGGTTACGGGCAGCATGGCCGAGGCCAGCAATGCTGTGTCGAGCGTGACCGACTCTGCCGCCGGTGCTGTGCAGAAGCTCTTCAATAAGGTGAAGGCTCCTGCAGCCGACGCCGATTGCAAGCTCGCCGCTGCCGCTGCGGAGGCCGAGCAGCCTACCGAGCGCGTCCTAATTGGCGAGGACGAGGCCGCCGCGGGCGACGATGATGGTCAGAAGTCTGTATCCAAGCCGGCTCAGTATTACACCTATACGCCCGCCGAGACCTCTGAGGAGTCCTGCGATGAGTAGCGAAGCAACCTGCCCTATCACGCTGACCGTTGCCGGTGACCCGCGTCTCGCTCGCCTTGTGCGCATGACGGCAGCCAACGTTGGTGCCCTATGCTCTATGTCTGTCGATCGCATCGAGGACATCCGTATGGCTGCTGAGGAGGCTTTCATCTTTGGTTGCACCGCGGTCGACTGCGATGACATCACCATCAAATTCGATGTCGATGAGACCCACGTTGGCATGACTATTACCTTTGGCGACCAGGCTACGGTCGATGAAGACGACCAGGCTGCGGTGTATGCCGAGCTCATCCTCGCGAGCGTGTGCGACTCCTACGAAAAGACTACGGCGCCCCTGACGCTTTCCCTCGACCTCAAGGCGGATATCTAATATGACCGAACGTTCCCGGAGCGGCAAGACCGCTTGGGACAAGGAGAAAACCCGCGAGCTGTTTCGTCGCTATAAAGAGACCGGTGACCCGGACGCACGCGAGCAGCTCGTCATGTCCCACATGAACCTGGTAAGGTTTCTTGCCAACAAATTTAAGAACCGCGGCGAGCCGCTCGATGATCTGATGCAGGTTGGCTATTTGGGCCTGCTCAAGGCTATCGACCGCTTTGATCCCGAGCGCGGACTCGAGTTCACGACGTTTGCGACACCCACTATCCTGGGCGAGATCAAACGCCATTTCCGCGACAAGGGCTGGAGCGTGCGCGTACCGCGTCGTCTGCAGGAGCTCTCGGCCAAGGTCAACCAGGCTACTGACAAACTTACCAACGAGCTGCAGCGTTCGCCCAAGGTTGAGGAGATCGCTGAGTATCTAGATGTGACTGTCGATGAGGTCCTCGAGGCTATGGAATCGTCTTCGGCCTATACCTCGGTGCCCATCGAGGCTCCTGGTGCGTCCGATTCCGACGATGCGCCCTCGATTCTCGACCGTTACGCCGACGATGACAACGAGCTCGACTTTACCGATGACCGCCTGGTGATCGAGGAAGCCATCCGCGATTTCTCGCCGCGCGAGCGCGAGGTGATCGAGCTGCGCTTTGTGAAGGGCATGACCCAGATCGAGATTGCCAAGAAGCTGGGCATCTCTCAGGTGCAGGTCTCGCGTCTGCTGCGCCGCACGCTTAAGAAGATTCAGGACAAGATCGACCCCGACGGAGTGATGATTCGTTCATGAGTGAGCACCCCCAACAAACCGATCGCGTGCTGCGCGACACCCGCGTTCTGACGCTGCGCATTTGGGCTGTTGTCGGCTGCATTGTTATTGCTGCTGTCATCTTTAACCTTATGGGCATCCTGGCACCGGTTATTGAGTTTCTTGCCGTTGGCTCCATCATTGCTTTTGTGATGTCCCCGATCACCAACTGGCTCGAGCACCATGGCGTGAATCGCGGCATCGGTTCGCTTATTGCGCTAATTGTTGTTGTTGCCGTGCTCGTCGGTGTCGTTTGCATCTTGTCGCCGATTCTCTTTGGTCAGATCATGGAAGTCCTGAGCCGCCTGCCCGAGCAGCTTCGTGTTGCGGGTGGCGATCTCAATGAGATGATCTCGCATGCCAAGACGCTCAATAACACGCCGCTCAAGGAGTATTTGGACGATAATCTTTCGTCGCTGGTTACCGTGGCATCGAAGTATGTGTCTCAGATTGCTGCCGAGCTTGGCCGCGGTGTGTTCCCGCTCATCACCAATACGGCCTCGCAGTTGTTCGTGATCTTCCTTGGTCTGGTGCTTGCCTACTGGATGGCCTGCGACTACCCTCGCATGCATCACGAGATTTGCACCATCATCGGTCAGGAGAAGGAGACCTCGTACCGCTTTATGGTCGCCATCCTTTCTCGCTCTGTCGGCGGCTACATGCGCGGTATGGTCGTGACGTCCATCTGTGGTGGTTTCCTCGCCTTTATCGGTTTTATGATCATCGGCCATCCGTATGCGGCGCTCATGGCTATCTTTACCGGCATCATGCATTTGGTTCCGGTCGTCGGTCCTTGGGTGAGCGCAGCAATCGCCACGGTGCTCGGTTTCATGTTCAGCCCCATGTTGGCGTTATGGACGCTTATCGTGACGATGGTCGCGCAAAACGTCACCGATAACGTGATTTCGCCTAAGGTTATGCAGAGCTCGGTGCAGGTGCATCCCATCATGAGCCTCACGGCGCTCGTTATTGGCTCGGCACTCATGGGCCCCATCGGCATGATTATTGCCATCCCGCTTTGTGCGGCCCTCAAAGGTATCTTCGTGTACTACTTCGAGAATGAGACCGGCCGCCAGCTTGTGGCCTATGACGGCGCCGTGTTTAAGGGCACACCGTACCGCGATGCCGATGGCAACCCGGTCGCCGCCTACGACGCGCTCGGCGACGACACCTTCATTTACGAGTCCGAGCTCATCGGCAACGAGACTGCGCCCGAGGCCCAAGCGATGCCTAAGCCCGAGTTCGATAATCCCTGGATCAAGCTCTCGGGTTTGCAACCCGATGCCACGGGCTTCTTCAAGAATCCCTTCGCCAAGGACGATGACTCCAACTCGGACGACGATACCAAAACCGGCATCGACGGCTCCATGGACGATTCGGATTCTAAATAGGCCCTATTAACGTTTCTTGAAGTTGTAAATGACAATAAACGCGAGCAAAGCGATTGATAAGGGGCCGGCTACATAGAAAAAGAGAACGTCAATTGCGCGTAGAGTGTAATAAGCCTTATCGCCGGACATTACTGCATACAATACGTAGCCAAATGCTGGTTGGTTTGCGTACCAGCAGGAGAAGGCCAAGAGCGCTAAAAGTGCTAGTACCAGAAGTGCATTCAGGACAAATCGTTTACTTTTCATCGATCGCTCCTTCCGGGTGACTCTTATATGTAATTCTACAGCAGTCCTTTTTCAAAGGATCGCACAGTACTGAATAACGTGCACTTTCGCTGGAGGGTCGCTGTTTGGCGGCCCTCTTTTTTGCACTTGCGCGGTGGGATGGTAATATCGTTACGTTTGAACTGTTTCGATGTGAAACCGAGGAGATTCCCTCTATGAGTGCTGACTACCCGTCAATGACTACGGCCGAGATTCGCTCCAAGTTCCTCAACTTCTTTGAGGAGCGCGGTCTTAAGCTCTATCCTTCTTCGTC
Source organism: uncultured Collinsella sp. (assembly GCA_900544225.1). Classification (GTDB taxonomy): domain Bacteria; phylum Actinomycetota; class Coriobacteriia; order Coriobacteriales; family Coriobacteriaceae; genus Collinsella. The sequence continues at coordinate 266 of UQUD01000045.1, read as the reverse complement.
CCTCGTCCCCGACGATCCCTCGCTGCTGCTTGCCAACGCCGGCATGAACCAGTTTAAGGAGTACTACCAGGGCAAGAAGACCATGAAGGAGATCGGCGCTATCTCCTGCCAGAAGTGCGTCCGCACCAACGACATCGATTGCATCGGCGAGGACGGCCGTCACCTGTCCTTCTTTGAGATGCTCGGCGACTTCTCCTTTGGCGGCGTCTCCAAGCAGCAGGCTTGCGCCTGGGCCTTTGAGCTCATCACCAAGGAGTTCAAGCTGC
>UQUD01000044.1 GCA_900544225.1 uncultured Collinsella sp. | reverse complement strand
CTTCGCACAACCGCGGCAGCCACTCCGCCGGCTCGCGCATGCGCCGTCGCCTGCTCGACACGCCCGAATCCGGTGTGCTCGGCCGCGTGGCGCTCGCCAATCGACTGACCCGCGCCGTGCTCGCCTTTACGGCACTATTCGCCATCCTTATCGGCAACCTCACCTATGTCCAGGTCATCAAGGCCAAGGACTATCAGGACATGCCGACCAACAACCACACCATCGCCCGCTCCAAGTACATCCAGCGCGGCTCCATCATCACGTCCGACGGCGTGACGCTGGCCGAGTCGCTGCAACAGGAAGACGGCACCTACGCCCGCTCCTACCCCAACGGAAACATGGCCGCTCACGTGGTGGGCTATGTAAGCCAGCAGTACGGCACCGCTGGTGTCGAGAGCGTCATGAACGAAACGCTCACCGGCTCCAAGGATTACTCCAGCTGGGACAACGCCCTCGCGTCGCTCGCGGGCCAAAACCAACCGGGCAACACCGCCAAGCTCACCATCGACTCGCGCATCCAGACGGCTGCCGAGCAGGCACTCAAGGGCTTTAAGGGTGCCGTGGTGGTTATGGATCCGCGCACCGGCGCGGTCCTCGCATGCGCAAGCTCGCCCACCTATGACAACACCAACATCGATGCCCTGATGCAGTCGGGCGGTGGCGAGGACGGCTCCATGTACGACCGCGCCATGGACGCTCTCTATACCCCGGGCTCGACCTTTAAGGTCGTCACACTCTCCGCGGCGCTCGAAACCGGCACCGCCAGCCTTACCAGCACGTACCAGGCGCCCGGCTCCATGGATATCGGCAACGCGCCGGTCACCAATTACGCCAACGAGAGCTACGGTACCATCAGCCTGCAACAGGCCTTTGCCGTGTCGTCCAACGTCGTCTTTGGCCAGGTGGCCAACGAGATCGGCGCCAGCTCGCTCGTCCAGTTTGCCAACGCCTTTGGTTACGGCCAAAAGCTCGGTCAGGACCTGACCACCGCGGCCTCCATCATGGCCGACCCCTCGCTCATGACCGAGTGGGAGACCGCCTGGGCAGGCGCCGGCCAGCCTGTCGGCATGGACCACACGCCAGGTCCGCAGACCACCGTCATGCAAAACTGCGTGATAGCGGCGGCCATCGCCAACAGCGGCGTGGTCATGGACCCGTTCTTCGTGGCCCAGGTGCTCGCCCCCGACGGAACCGTGGTCAAGACCACGCAATCCCGCTCGCTCGGCCAGGCCGTCAGCGCCACCACGGCCGATCAGGTCAAGCAGGCCATGCTCGCGGTTGTCCAGTCCGGCACCGGCACCGATGCCCAGATTCCGGGCGTCAAGGTCGCCGGCAAGACTGGATCGGCCGAGATCGGCGGCACCAACGTCAACTCGATGTTCGTCGGCTTCGCACCCTACGATTCACCCACGGTCGCCATCTCGGTGGCCTTGGAGGATTACGACAAACACGACGTCAAGGCAGCCAAGATTGCCGGCATCGTCCTGACCGCGGCACTTGCCGCCCAAGGAGCGTGATGCCTGTGATCGAAGCGAATACTTGGGGCGCGCCGCGGCCGATGAGCTAGCGGCAAGGCGCCACGCGGTCCCAGCGGCCATAGATTTGGTACTACACACATCGTTGAGCGAATAAGTTAGTTAGGAGCAGGAATGGAACAGAGGGTCCTCGGGGGAAGATACCTCCTCAAGGATAAGGTGGGAACGGGCGGCATGGCGACCGTCTTCCGTGCGCAAGATCAGGTCCTCGACCGCACGGTTGCCGTCAAGATCATGCTGCCGCAGTATGCCGGCGACGCCACCTTCGCCGCCCGCTTTAAGCAGGAGGCCCAGGCAGCAGCAGGTCTCTCCTCCCCCTATATCGTGGGCGTCTACGATTGGGGCAAGGATGGCGATACCTACTACATCGTCATGGAGTACCTGCGCGGTACCGACCTTAAGAGCGGCATCAAGAGCCACGGCGCCCTCGATCCCAAGAAGGTCGCGCAGATCGGCTCGCAGATCAGCTCTGCGCTTTCGGTAGCCCACAAGCACGAGATTATCCACCGCGACATTAAGCCGCAAAACATCATGGTGCTGCCCGACGGCAACATCAAGGTCATGGACTTTGGCATCGCGCGCGCAAAGAACAGCCACCTCACGCAGGACAACAATGTACTGGGCACCGCCCACTACGTAAGCCCCGAGCAAACGCGCGGCCAGGACCTCGGTCCCACCTCGGATATCTACTCCCTGGGCGTCGTGATGTACGAGTGCGCCACCGGTCGCGTCCCCTTTGACGGCGACGACGCCATCTCGGTTGCGCTCAAGCAGGTAAACGAACTGCCGGTTCCGCCGAGCCAAGTCAACTCCGGCGTCGATGCCGATCTGGAGCGCATCATCCTCAAGTGCATGGAAAAGGACCCGGCGAACCGCTTCCAGACGGCAGACGAGCTGCGCCAGGTGCTCAACAACTACCTGTCCGGCCGCGCCGTCAACGTCTCCGAGCCCACGCGCATCATCGGTGCCGCGGGCGACCTGGGCGCCACCAAGACCCGTGAGCTGTCTGACTCCACGCGTGCTATGGTTCGCCCCGTATCGGGCGTAAGCGGACAGACCAACCCCCGCAGCGCCGTTTCGGGTTCCACGGGCTCCTACGAGGTCGATCAGCCCAAGTCCAACAAGAACAAGATTATCGCCGCCGTAGTCGCCGCAATCGCCGTGGTTGGCGTTGTGGTTGCCTTCGCCACCGGACTCTTCGGGGGCGAGCAGGTTACGGTGCCCGATGTGCTTAACAAAGACCAGCAGACCGCTATCGAGCAGATCAAGGAGGCCGGCCTTGAGGTCGGAACCGTCGACCAGAGCTATAACGACGATGTCGACGAGGGAAAGGTTGCAGAGCAGACCCCCAACGGCAACACTAAGAAGCCCAAGGGCTCCAAGGTGAACCTGGTGATCTCCAAGGGCCCCAAGCCCTCCGAGAAAGTTGAGGTTCCGCAGCTCGTCGGCCTGACCAAGGACCAGGCCGAGGCCGCGCTGGCAAGCGTGGGCCTGAAGGGCAACGCAACCGAGGAGGCCAACGAGGCTGACGAAGGCCAGGTCTTTGAGCAGGGCACTGATGCCGGCAAGGAAGTCGAGAAGGGCACGACCATCTCGTATAAGGTCTCCAGCGGTCCTGACACCACCTCCGTCCCGGATCTGACCGACATGACCGAGGCCCAGGCACGCAACGCCCTTGACATGGCCGGTTTTGGCGTCGACGTGAGCTACCAGGAGAACGATTCCGTCACCGAGGGCACCGTCATTAGCTGGAACCCCAGCGGCAAGCAGAAGCCCGGCGCCACGATCACCGTCGTCATCGCCAAGAAGTCCGGCAAGGCCAGCGTTCCGGGCAACCTGTACGGCAAGAGCATCTCCGCCGCCGTCACCGCGCTCAACAACGCCGGGTTCTACAACATCGCATTCTGCGATCAGAACGGCAACCCCGTGAGTGGCAACGAAAACGCCACCGTGACGGGCGTCTCCCCCACCGGCAAGCAGTCTACCGACAACACGATCACGCTGACGGTTTCGGTTTCTGGCTCTGGTACTGATTCAGGCGACGATTCCGGCACGACCAACTAGCCGGCTGCTTATTATCTGCGCAGCGAACGCCGCAAACATATTCGCTCAGAAGCGCCCGCTTGCTCCCCCGGCAAGCGGGCGCTTTGCTTTTGATGCGACCCGTTAGCATGGAACGGCGCAGCTCTAACACCAAAAGAGCCCGGCACCGTAGCGGTACCGAGCTCGATATTCCTCTGGTGCCCCCGGGCGGATTCGAAAACTCCCCCCGCGGGGAAATTGGTGACGCGGGTGTCGACGGCTCGAATCCTGCCCTTAGACCAGAAGAGCCCGGCACCGAGGCGGTACCGGGCTCGATATTCCTCTGGTGCCCCCGGGCGGATTCGAAAACTCCCCCCGCGGGGAAATTGGTGACGCGGGTGTCGACGGCTCGAATCCTGCCCTTAGACCAGAAGAGCCCGGCACCGAGGCGGTACCGGGCTCGATATTCCTCTGGTGCCCCCGGGCGGATTCGAACCGTCGACACCCGCTTTAGGAGATATGATTTAATGCTACCCCCTACCATTCATCAAGCATCATTGAACATCATATAACCGCAGATAAACATAGCAGTTTGTGTCTTCTGCATCCGGTAGCTGCGCCTACGCTTTTACAAACATATTACTAACAGCTTTAGCTAAACTGCACTCATTGAATTGTTGAAAACTATTCAAAGAAACGGAGTGCAAAGATGTCAGAACAGCCACTCATTAGCGGAAGAGGCACGTGTTGGAAAGACAAGAGATCACCTAACACCTATCGCTATTATTTTTCCCTTGGGGTCAAGGACCCTAAGACAGGGCGTTACAAACGATCCCCAACTTATACGGTTCGTTGCAAGACTAAAACAGAAGCTAAGGCTGCAATGCAGGCCAAGCTGGCTGAAATCAACTCCTCTGGCACGATCACTAAAACTAAAAAGCCCACTTTGCTTGCGTCCTACTGCTGGGCCTTTCATGAAAATAGGGACACCGAGCTTGCGCCAACGAGCTATGAAAGAGAAGCGTACGATTGCAGGCATATCGAAGACCTATTCGGTGCGTTTCAGACAATTGAGGGGCTAACTCCCGATCTAATCGAAGAAACATATGCCGAAGCTCGTCGTACGGGAAAATACAAACTATCAGAGCTTGTACGAATCAATGCGAAACTGCGTCAGATTCTGTCGAATGCAGTCGCAAAGAGAATAATTGACCGAAACCCCTGCGCTACCGTTCATGTTCGCAGACCACGCAACAAAAGAGAATCACTTACAATCGACCAAGTAGCTACCCTATGCACACATCTTCAACACATTGAGCTCACCGCCGAAGCCGTTGGTACGCTAGTACTAGTGTATACGGGTGTGCGAAAAGGCGAGATGCTGGGCCTCGAATGGCGCGATTGGGACCCTGCCAATAAAACCTTGAAAATTGACAGGCAGTACACCAACGATCATGAACTGAGGGCACCCAAGTCACAAGAAAGCCAACGCAAAATCCCCGTTGGAGAAACCTTGGCCGAACGTCTTCAATCATGGTCAGCCATACAAAAAGAGCTCCTGGCCTCTCTGGGGCTGTCCCAGACTGGCAGCACTCCCATCATTAGCGATATTGCTGTCGAGCAAGGGGTCCCTACTGTCTGTCACATGAAAAACTACATCTTCAACCATTGGTTTCGCGATTTCGCAGTTAGCTGCAATCTTGGAATCTATGAGCCGAACAATTCGACTGGCGGAAAACTATATAAGGGCATCTGCCCGCATCAGCTCAGGCATTGTGTAAGCACTTTTATGCTGGCGAACGGATCGGACGTTAGAAGCGTGCAAGGTATTCTTGGTCACGCGGACCCCAATATCACGCTCAAAACGTATACAAGCCTCGTTCAACAATCAGAAATAAAAGCAGTTAAAGGCTACGAAGACTTCATCAACGCCTATATACAGAGAAGCGAGAAATAGCATGTTTTTCATTCATCGTTTTTTTCATAATATTACGGTACTATAATATCGTTTCCGCAGGTAGATGCTTTATCTGATTGACATCTAATGAGTTTTAATACATGCTAAAGCTGTCAGATGACTACGCATGTAGTCATAGAAACCGGCCCCCCAAGTGCTTATGAACCTGGTACGTCTTACAAGCACAGGGAGGGCCCTCATTGAAAGGATAGCTCATCATGGCTACTCCAAAGATTAGCACCCAGGCGTCCACACCGACTTTCCCTACTGGTGCCGCTCAGTGCGATCGGTTGCTCCGCGTTAACGATATCCGCGAAATCACTGGCTGGAGCGAGAACACTGCACGCAAATTCATGCGCGAGTCCGGCAAGCTCATCCAGGTCCATCGCTCTAATTACATGTTTGAAAGCTCATTCTACGAACTTTTCAAACAGCTTGAAGGTCGTACCGCCCACCTTGACTAGGCGGTAAACATGAGCGAGCTACCGTCAATTTCTGACAAATATCGCGATGATGTTAATGAGCAACGAGAGATTAGAAGGAAAATGGATAACGCGAATTTTATTTCGGTGCCCGACTGGGCGTGTTGTGCCACCACTGTCGCTGCCGAGCGCCTCATCCTCGGCCTAGTATGGAAGCTTGGAAATCCTTCCAAAAACAAACGAGCCATGGGCTTTTACGCAAAAAGCAAATGGATTGAGGAGCGCTACCACCTAAGTAAGAACACGATCTCCCGGGCCTATACCTCTTTGACGGATAAGGGGTTTATTCAAAAAGCGGGCGATGGCAGCTGGATGCTTAATTACGCCGCAGTCTACCCCGCCGCAATCGAAAACGGCTGGGAGCCCAAGAAATCTTAAGTCCATAGCCCGACTATCGAGGTCGTGAAGGTCGGTAATCGCCGGGCGTCTATAAGAGCATGCCGCGGATGTAAAATGAAACACGGTCGAATCGAAACAGTTCCCGGACAATTGGCGTCCGGCCAGACACTTCGATTCGACCCTTTTTCATGCCCGCATCTAAAACAATCCTATAATCATTCTCGACATCTTTAACGCCATCACTCCCCCGCCACCAACACGTCGTTGGTGCCATTTTCAACGAATCGATATGGCCGTCCATTCATGGTCTTTAAGGCACGTGATATCATGAAAACGTGCGGTATTTCTCCAATCGAAAACCTGCGTGAACGCATGACTTGAGACGCCTTTTTAGAACTCACCGATCGCAGGACGACTACAAATCAACAGCGGCCGCGTATTTGTTCCCAGCCGTACGGCGTGGCGGAGCCATGCCCATTGTTGATTGGAATGTCGCACGATGACAGACGAGAGAAAAATCAGGGAGATCTACGGTTACGGCATGAAGTCCGTCCTCGATGAGGCCGCCGAGCGAATCGAGGCGAGGTGGCGGGAGAAGCTGCTGCGCGAGACCGCCGACCTCAGGACCGAGAACGCACTGCTCATGGTCCAGGTGGATGAATTCAGCCGCAAGCTCGCCGAGGCGACGGATCGGAATGAAAAGATTGAGGCCGACTGCAATGAGCGGATTGCCTTTATAGAGGAGAAGTTCGAACTCGATACCGCGAACCTCGAACTCGAGAACAACGAGCTCCACGCCGCAAGCATCAGGCACCTCTCCCGTGCTAAGGGCCTCGGCAGGCAGGTTGTCCAACTCCATGCCGAGGCTGAGGCCATGGTCGATGAGATCGAGCGGCTGCGCGGCGAGCGTGACACTGCACTGAAAGCCCAAGCCGACACACTCCTGGCCCAGCGCGACCTGATGGCCGAGATCGCCGCCCTCAAGGACCGTCTCGCCGCCTCCGAGCAGCGGGCGGCCGTGGCCGAGGCCAAGGTCGAGGTCATGACCCAGATGAAGGGCGAGTAGCCCCGCGCTTCTCCTATCAGGCGGCTGATTTCTAGGAATCTTCTAGAGCGCTTCCAGAAGGTTCCTAGAACCGGGCGCAGCATCTTCGATCGGCACGATGTCTCGGTAGATCAGGCGATGCTTGGCGTCGCGCCATTCGTCGCCGTGGTAATGCCCGAAGAACCAGGTTCGGTAGCCGAGCCGTCCGTCGAGCTCGCCAAGGAATCGTTGCAGCCGGTCGCCCCGATACTCGCGTCCGCACTCGCGGCACATCCCCTCAGCAAGGGCGGCAGGAGCCTCGTGAGTCACAACGTGGTCGACTTTCCAGCCCACGCGGTCGAGCGAGGCGCGGCAGTGCTCCATCTCTTTCTCGCTCGGCATCTCCTCGGGCCACCAGCTCCTCCCCTCCTTGCGATACTGCCTGTCGTTGCTCGCGGCGCCGCCCATGGCAAGGACTGTGAGCCCGTCGATATCGAACACCTCTCCGCGCATCAGGTGCAGCACGTGCGGTCGCGCCTCGTGGACGAACCCGCCGTTCCACTCCCGCACCGGCAGCCCAGCCAGGGCGTGGTGATTCTCATGGTTGCCGTCTACGAAACACGTGGTCCACGGCTTCGACTCGAACCAGTCGAGCCAGTATTTCTCGGCGTTGGATCCATCCCAGACAAAGCCGAAGTCGCCGGCCACGATCACCACGTCATCGCGCGTCAGGGTCCGGCCCAGCGGCCAATTTTTGAATGCAAACCGGCTGGACCCGTACTCGGCCCTGCCGTGCACATCGCCTGTCACATAGACCGTCATCAGTACGCACCCCACGGCAGGAGTTTGTCCCCGAGCCTCACGATCCGGTCGTACAGCACCGTGTGCCGTTCGTCCGGGTTGCCGTCTCGGTGAAAATGGCCGTAATACCAGTGTTTATAGTCCAGGCGGTCCTCGAGCTCGTCAAGGAATCCGGTCAGCCGGTCCACATCAGGGCGTTCCCAGCCCGGGTCCGGGTAGAGCGTCGGCGAGAGCATGCGCGTCGAGCAGGTATGGGTGATGACGCAGTCGACCTTCCAGCCGACCTCGTCGAGCTTTGCCCGCGCGGTATCGAAGTCGCGCTCGTCCGGGAGCTCCTGAGGCCACCAGCTGGAATACGGCACGCGGTATTCCCTGTCCACGCTCGTGGCACCGCCCATGGTGAAGACCGTCGAGCCGTCTAGCTCGAAGATCTCCCCGCGCATGAGGTGACGGATGGGCGAAGTATCCGATAAACGTTGCGTCAGCCCACCGTGCCATGTCTCCACGGGGCGCTCCTCCCAGTGGTCGAAGCGCTCGTGGTTGCCGTCGACGAACAGTACCGTGTAGGGGCGCGACTCCAGCCAAGCGATGTCGGTGCATTCCTCGGCAGAAAAGCCCCACGGAAAGCCAAAGTCACCGGCAACGATGAGATAGTCGTCGCTGGTAAGACTGCCGCCGAGCTCCCAGTCGCGGAGCTTTTGCATGTCGAGCCCACTGTGGATGTCGCCCGTCACATAGACCGTCATCGGACCACCTCTTCCCTCTTGTACGCCGCCAGCTCGCGCTCGACCTGCCTGTCGCCGGTCTCGTTGACCCACCAGGGCCATTTCACCCGGCCGCACGGCTCGTCGACTCCGGCGAACCACTCCCTCAGCCCGTCGAGGCTCACCGGGGAGTGCCCGTTGGCGTCGCAGCCCACGTCGTAGCGCAGGAGCCCCTGCTTGCGGTTGAACTCGTTGTACGCGCCGCCGCTGCTGTGGATGTGCCCGTGGAGGTGCCACGATCCATGGCTCATGCCCTGCCAGTCGGCCATGGGGTAATGGCACAGGACGATCTTCTGCCCGTCGATCTTGAGCACGCAGATCGGCGGTTCCACGGTGAACGCGCCCGCGACCGCCGGCTGGGTCCAGTCCTTGTCATGGTTTCCCGGGACGAGGTGGATGCGCCTGCAGGCGATCCGCTTGCGCAGCCCGTAGGCGTCCTGGGCGGTCATCTTGAATGAGAAATCCCCCAGGATGTAGAGTTCGTCGTCCACGGCGACCCTGCCGTTGATGCTGTCGACGATGGCGTCGTTCATCTGCCAAATCGTCTCCCACGGGCGGTCGGTGAACTTCAGCACGTTCTCATGCCCGAAGTGGGTGTCGCTGGTAAACCAGATCATATTTATGTCTCCTTCTGTCGCTAAAAAACGTTCTCCTTCGAGGTCAGGAGACGTTTTATGAGCGACATGAGGTGCATATCCCTCATGTTTCAAGCTCCAATCTGCCGGATTTGCCCAACTAAAAGTTTACGCCCACGCGCGAACAGGATTTGATTTTTGAAATATGGACGAATTCCTCGTCAGGAGGGTAAAATGGTGCCGACGGCAGCCCAAGTTGTAGAGAGCTGGGCAGAGCCGTTGCTTAATGAAGTTGGGTCATCGTCTTAGCGACGGTGGCCTTTCTTTTTGGGCTTCGAGCCCTGCTTGAGTGCCTTGGAAAGGCCGACAAGGGCCGTGAGGAGCGAGACCATAGCGGTCAGGAGCTTCACGAGCTCGGTGAAATCGGTCATGGGCATCACCTCCCATCAAATGGAGGGCTCTGCCCGGCACGAGGGCTGCCGACAGCAAGGACGATTCTATCAGAGTGGCTGACTCCCGCCCGATATTACCATCCCACCGCGCCTGTGCAAAAAAGAGGGCCGCCAAACAGCGACCCTCCAGCGAAAGTGCATGTTATTTAGGACAGTCAAATTCTTTGAAAAACAAATGGCTGCTGTAGAATTACAAATAAGAGTCACCCGGAAGGAGCGATCGATGAAAAGCAAACGATTTGTCCTGAATGCACTTCTGGTAGTAGCAATATTGACGCTCTTGGTCTTCTCCTACTCATACGTGAATCAGCCAAGATTTGGATATGCTTTATACGCTGTTTTTTCCGGCGAAACAACTTACAACACTTACAACACTATAGGCTTCATTGACGCACTCTTTTTCTATGTAGTCGGCCCCGTATCAAGCGAGCTGATCGCTTTTGTTGTCAGCTACAACCTGAATCAACAAAGCCAAACTCACTCAGCGACTTCGGCCAAACAAGGAATCAATCTCTTCGTAATAATGATAATTCTGCAAATTGCGACTGTGTTGATTATCGCCCTGACCGCAACAAACGTTTTGAAGTATGAGTACGGACTCGTCGCAAGCTGCCTCATGGCAATTGCCGCGGGTATAGCGGTTTCGTATACGACACCGGCAAAGAAGTAGCTCAACTAACAGGGCCTATTTGGAATCCGAATCGTCCATGGAGCCGTCGATGCCGGTCTTGGTGTCGTCCGTATTGGAATCGTCATCCTTGGGGCTTATAGGACACACATTTTGTCCTATAAGCCCCGATCAATTCATACTCCTCATCCTCGCCGAATTGCGAGTATGGCAGAATCGGCACTGGATGGCAGTGCGCTAGGGCACCGACGATAGGCTTTCCAAAACTAGCGAGGCGTGTCTCCGCGAGCGTAATCGCCTCGGTCGACCGCGCGATCGACCTGCGGCGAGATGTCAACGTTGCCACCATGGGCTCGACCTGCGGCGCGAACGCGATCATCGCCGGCATCGGGAACGGCGCCGGCATAGCGGTTGCGAATCTCCCTTGCGTAACCGCGACGCGCAAGAAGCTCATCGCGAACCGCCGGATCTTCGAGCAGGTCCTCATCGCACTTCGGTGCGATGAATTTGGGGAATGAATTGTAGGCGACGCCCTTGTTCGCTTTCGCTTGTTCGACCCACGCCGAGTACGCCTTCTTAAGACGTTGAATGTAAATCTCACAGCGCTTCTCAAACGGCAACGCTCGCTCGGCTTCCAACATGTTCTTTTCGAACGCCGCTTCAAGTTGTTTGACCGCGAAACGTCCGTCGAGTCGAGTCAGATTGAAAGTGCACTTCGGATTGCCGGCCTCCTTGATATCGAGATCTGTCGCATAGACTCGATTGTTCTTGATGAAAATGTCTACGCCCCATGAGGCAAGTAGTTTTTTGAACTGCTCCATATTCTTTGGGTGACCTTCATTGATTGCAAGATGGATCAGCTCGCGCAGATTGTTTTTATAACTGTACTCACCGCGACCGATAATCTCCTTTTCTGTGTCGCGCGGCTGGCGATCACGAATCTTCGAATTTTTCTTTCCCTTTTCAAGTTGAGTAAGATTCCAAGCCTCGTCCATTTCACGGACCCACGCAGCGCGTTCGTACTTTCCGCGTCGCCCACCCGTCTCGCAACGTTTGCCGGTTAACAAATCGGTACGGTTAATCGCCATGTGCACTGCGTAGCGTTTTCCCGCCTTATCACTTTCCTCATGCAACGCGACAATCACTTGTTGATGCGGATAGTGCTTCGCAAGCCATTGCTCCGCGTAGGCCATACACGCATCTGGGGTCATCTTGCCTCCGTTGCAGCTGCACTCCTCGGGCAGAAACGCGAGAATCTGATGAAGCATCGTTATGTTCTTCGCGCCGGCACGCGCGGACCTGTCGTGATGAAACATCTTCCGCGTCATAGCCATCTCGGAAAACCAGTACTTTCCGTTCGCGAGGTTCCAGCCGCCGCGGGCCAAAGCACGCTTTCCGTTGATGTACTTGCGCACGTTCTTCGCGTAGCGTTCGGATGAAATACCTTTCTGCTTAATAACGGTCATTGAGATCATCGCCGTCGGTGAAATAGCGCCGCTCGAGCTCTCTTATGAAGAGAGTGACTTTGCGGGCGTTCTGGTAAACCTTTTCAAGCGTACGAAAAACAGCTTTCTCGTTGTACGCGGGAAGCCCTTGGGCGTTCACAAAATACATCAGCTGATTGAGGTTCGTTCCCTCGCGATACAGCTCGTGATAGATTTTCGCGACTTGGCTTTTATCGAAATCGATCTTCTCGATTTTACCGGCAAGCATCACGCGGCGGGCATACGCACTGACGGTCGCACCGAGTATATCCGCCCGTTTGCGGATCGCCTCGTGCTCGCCATCGGTGACCTTAACGTAAATGACCTTCGAGCGCTTTTCGTCCGAATCACCTGAAACGGGTTGCAGCTTTTTGCTGCGGCCACCGTCATCATTTTTGGAAACTAGATTATCGAGTGATTCACTCCGATGGATCAAGTTATAACGAATGAGTTCGGCTTTAGTCATGCCCGCCTTTTCCGCCAGAGCGGAAAGCGTTTCGTATTCTTCAGAAGTGAGTGTCGCCTTAACGGTATGCGGACGTTTGCAACTCATCATTCATGCCCCCAGGAAAGCAGAGCGAATCGGTGAGGCCACCGATTCAAAACCGATATGAGATTGCTTTCCTTTTAGGAGCGACTGACGTCGCGCCGATTTTTGAAGTGACGCCGTCACTTTCCTTAGTAGAAATGAAGGCGAACTTCATTTCTAACTTTATCGCCGTGGGAGGTGATAAACAAGATGTGTTGGCAGATAAAGGGGGCGAGTATGGCCCCATTTATCTAGCCCAACACCAATCTTGCAATCTCCGGAACGGTGATTGGGCGAAACGCAGTGTAGACGTGGAATGAGAGGCCTCATTCCAAGCGAGAGGCCTCGCGGCGTTGTAACTGCGTGAAGACCGTGAGCGGAAGCGAATTTTTAACGCGAAGGATGCTGAGTGTTAGAAATTCGCTGTAGCGAGAGCGGAGCGGTAATGCGAATGCGAGGGGTGCCGAGTGTTTGCATTACCGCGAAGCGGACTCGGGGCGAGGGCTGGAGCAAGTTGATGGAAGACCTTACCGATTTGCGAACGGTTTTGCCCGAAGCATCCTGCACCGCCGGATTCTTTTGGAACGGCCTCTCGTTTGATTGCTTTCCTATCGTTTGCTCCCAGACTGGGCGTCTAAAAAAGGCAGCCGAAACCGGCCGCCCGCAAATAAATATTTATTTACCGAATGTAAGAGGAGAGGAACGATGTACATTACTCCCAGTGGCCGGCGACGTCGACAACCCAATGCTGTCCCGTAGCCTGCTGTTCATAATGTCCCTGGTCCTCAGATGTGGTATACGAATCATCTACAACGGATCCACCGATACCGCCGTTTTCGCCATCGTTAATAATCCAAGCGTAGGCGGCATCGGATGAATCGAAGGGCCCTACCATAGCACCACCATGATTGACCCAGAAACGAGGATGACGCGTGTATACCACATTTGGCACCCAGACCTGGCTGTAATCGGTCTCCCAGTGGCCCTGCTCGGCAACCCACTTCTTCTGGCTGCCGCCGTTGGAAGAGGAATTGTTGCTGCCGGAACTCTGCGAATTGCCGGAATTCTGCTTGGACTGGGAGGAATCGACCTTGTTGTCCGACTTCGAGGAATCGGAAGACTTGTTATCCTCCTTCTTGGAGTCATCGGACTTCTGGTCCTTGTCGTCGGATTCCTTCTTCTCCTCGGTCTTGGCTCCAGAGGTTTGCGCCGCCTTTTCTTCGCTCGCCTTCTTTTTGTCTTTATTCTTTACCGCTGTGGCGGCCCTTTCCGTAGAGCCGCTTCCTTGCTTTGCAACGCTGGCACATCCAAGTTGAGGTGCCGAAAGGCACACCAGAAGCGCAACGATAATAGCCTTTGTTCTCACCCCGATCTCCCTGTCCATGAACCCGGGCGTTGGACCCCAGCCGATATCCAACGCCCGGCTCGCTTTTACATCTGCTCGCGGCGCTTCTTTTGATCGAGGAAGACGCCGGCCGCCACGAGGACGGTACCGCCGATGGCGAACGTCTCGCCGATGAGTCCCGCGCGGTCGCCGGTCTGGGCGAGGCTGCCGGGCTGGGCGGTATCCGTGCCGGCGAGATGCTTCGGGGTGTATGCCGCCTGCTGCTTTGCGGCCTCCTCCGCCTCCTGTCGTGCGATCTCATCGGAAAGCTTCTGCTCCGCCGCGATGCGGTCGGACTTCGCCTGCTCGTAGGCGGCGAGTGCCGCATCGTAGCCGGGCTGGAGCCCGTCCACCGCGGCCTGCTTCTCGTCCAGGATGGCCTTGGCGGGCGCGACCTTGGCACGTGCCTCGACTGCTGCGGCGAAAAGCGCGTTGAGGGCGTCATCCGCGCTCACATCATGGCCGGAAGCGATCGCCGCGCCGGCATCGATGGAGTTCAGCTTCGACAGCTTGGCGTCTGCCTGCGCCTTCGCCTGCTCGGCGGCGGAGACCAGGGACTCGGCGGCGATGGTATCCGCCTTCGCGGCATCGAGGGCGACCTTGGTGTCATTGACGGCCTTTACTGCATCCTGCTCGCGCTGCTGTGCCTCTGCGAGCTTCGCGGCAAGGCCGGTGAGGATGTCGAGGTTCGACTGTGCGTCCTCGAGATCGGTCTGGGAGCCGGTAAGCCTGTCGGCGGCAACGCCGGTGTCGGCCTTTGCGGCATCGACGGCACGCTGGGCATCCGCGAGGGCGCGTGCGGTGGCGCCCGCCTTTTGCTCGGCGGCGTCGAGGACGGTCGCCTTCTCGACCTGATCGGCTGCCGCCGCGTCATGGACGCTCTTTGCGGTATCGAGCGCCTTCTTGGCGTCGGCGACGTCTTGGAAGAACTTCGCGAGATCGGCGTTCGCAACCGTGACGTCCTGCTGCTTGGCCTCGGTGTCCGCCTTGGCGGAATCCAGCTTGGTCTGTGCGGACGTTACGGCTGCGTTGGCGGCATCAAAGGCGACCTGCTTCTGCTGGACGGTCGACTTTGCCGTATCGACTGCCGCGTTGGCGGCATCGAGGTCCGATTTCGCCGCATTAAGCTCGGTCTGGGCATCCGTGACGCCCTGCTGCTTGGATGCGAGATCGGCCTTTGCGACATCGACGGCACGCTGGGCATCGGCAACACCCTGCTTCGCGGCATCGACACCTGCCTGTGCGGAATCCACTGCGACCTGCTTCTGCTGGACGGTTGCGGCGGCGCCGGCGGCTGCCTGCTTCTTGGATGCGAGATTGGTCTTGGCTGCGTCGAGTGCGCTCTTGGCGTTCTTGAGACCGTTGATATAGGAGGTCAGCTTCTGCTCGTACTCGTCGACGGAGATGGGGTTCATGTTCCAACCGGAGCCGGACCAGCCGGAGATCTCTGCGGTGTAGCACTGCGTCTGAAGCCCGGACATGGTGCCCTTGGTGCAGGTTGCCATTCCCATAACGGCGAGTTCGGGATTGATGATGTTCATGTAATGGCCGACGGTGCCGCTACTGCCGTTCTCCCAGTGGCAGTTGGCTGCAATCCAATGGTTGATTGCAACACCGTTCTTTGCATAGAAATCATAGGCATCCTTGCCGACAAGACCGGTGACTCCATAAAGGGCCTCCGTTGCCTTGTCGAAAAAGCCCTTCTCCTGCTCGATCCACTGCCCACTCGGATCGATTCCGTAATTCCATGCCAGGTTTTCGGCAAAATCATATTGACGGGCATGATCGAGCACGGTGTCGCTGTAGTTGGCATCTGCGATCGCACCGGCGATGAGCTTGTAGGTGACATGGAGCTCGGACAGGCCGACCGACTTGCGGTAGTCGTTGACGGACTTCATCCACCTGATCGCATTGAGCATGTTATCAAGGGACGTGGCGTCCTTGGAGTTGCCGACTTCGGTCTTTCCGGCATATTTGGCGTTCAGGATGATGTTGACTGCGTCATCGGCACCCATGGCACGGAAGAAGCCGATGGCTCCCTGCTTAAGTTGCGCGTCGGCGGAATCGAGTTTCGCCTGTGCCTCGTCGACCTTCTGCTGCGCGGCGGTCACGGCGGCGTCTGCGGTATCCTTTGCGGCCTTGGCGTTCGCGAGCTCTACGTCGGCGGCTGCCTTGGCGGACTCGGCGTCCTTGACAGCCTGCTTCGCGGCATCCAGCTTGGCGACGGCGTCGGCGTTCGCCTGCTTGGCCGCATCGAGGTCGGAGTTCGCGGCATCGAGTGCGGACTGGGCGTCGTTCACGCCGGACGCGGCATCGACCGCGGCCTGCTGCTTCGCAGAGAGGGATGCCTGGGCATCATTTAGCTCGGT
>UQUD01000043.1 GCA_900544225.1 uncultured Collinsella sp. | reverse complement strand
ATGGCCATCGACAAGCCCGCCGGCATGATCGTCCACGGCGACGGCACCGGCGAGCGCACGCTCACCGACTACGCCAGCGACCTGCTGCTGGCGATGGGCGACGGCTTTGCCGCGACCGACATGCAGCCGCTCAACCGCCTGGACCGCGACACCACCGGCGTGGTGCTGTTCTCGCTCGACAAGCAGACGCAGCCCGCCTTTGACCAGATGGTGATCGACCACGCTTTCGAGAAGCACTACCTGGCGCTCGCCGAGGGCAAGATCGACTGGAACGAAAAGCTCATCGACAAGCCCATCGCCCGCGACCGTCACGACAGCCGAAAGATGCGCGTCGGCGCCAGCGGCAAGCCGTCTCAAACGCGCGTGAAGGTGCTCAAGCGCCTTAAGAGCCGCCGAGGCCTGCCCACGCGTTCGTATATCGATGTCGAGCTGCTCACCGGCCGCAAACACCAGATCCGCGTGCACCTGGCGAGCGAGCGTCATCCCCTGGTGGGCGACGAGCTCTACGGCACGCCGCGTCCCTGCGGCCTGATGCTCCATGCCCACAGCGTGTCCTTTACGCATCCCGTAACCGGCGAGCCCATCCACATCGAAGCCCCCTGCCCCTGGGAGCCCTAAAACCTGCCAAAAAGGGCAGGCACCTTCGTGGTGGTTTTGCCGCAATGGCTCAGCCGCGATCCCAAAACGTCTCGATCTGTAACAGTTAGAACCCATTTTCCGGTCTATCTGTTACAGATCGAGACACTCGAATCCCCCTCAAGGGAAAATCTCAATCTGTAACAGTAACTCGGCAAAATCCGTCCCAGATGTTACAGATTGAGACAAAGGGACGGCGCGATTCGGAAGTATCTCAATCTGTAACACCTAGCCTACTTTTAACGGTCCAGTTGTTACAGACTTAGACAAGCCGGCAGACAACGAAAGCGGCAACGCCCGTGATGGACGTTGCCGCTTTTCTATTGGGAAAACTACTCGGTTTTCATTACTAACCACCACAATGGGAACAGGCACCTTTGCGGTGGTTTTGGCCTTAACCTGCCTCTGCTTGCTAGACCGTGATGACGTTGTCCATTGACCGGTACTTGGCGGGGACCTCGCCTGCGGTAATAATCGTTGCGTCGCGGAAGTCCGCGAACTTGACGGGCGCCACCATGCCAAATTTGCTGGCGTCCGAGATTACGAAGCGCTTGGCCGTATGACGCATCGAGATGCGCTTTACTTGCGCCTCCTCGATATCTGGCGCCGTGAAGCCCTGCTCGGCAGCAATGCCGTTAGAACCCCAAAAGCCACAGTTGAAGTTGTAGTGGTCTAGGGTTGCCAAGGCATCGGGGCCAACGAGCGCCTCGGTCTCGGGCTTGAGCTCGCCACCCAACACCACAGTGCGCATGCCGCGCAAAGCAAGGTGCTGAGCATGGAGCACGGAGTCGGTCACGTAGGTGACACCTTCAAGGTGTGGAAGATGCTCGATGAGCTTGAGCGTCGTCGAGCCCGAGTCGATGTATACAAAGCTCTCGGGCTCCAGAAGCGCCGCCGCACGGGCGCAGATACGCTCCTTGTCGTCGTTATGGAGGTCGCTGCGCTCATTGAGCGTTAGGTCGCGCGTCACGTGCGCGCGTTCAAGACTCGTCGCTCCGCCGTGGACCTTGGCGATGCGGTGCGCTCGATCGAGCGTCTGCAGGTCGCGCCGAATGGTAGACGCCGTCACGCCCAGGGTATCGGCAAGCTCTGGCACAGTAACCGAGCCAGCCTGCTGCACCATCGACACAATCGCGTTGAGCCTATCTTCCGCAAGCATCGCTTACTCCTCCTCGGGGTACACGACTCCCCAGTCGGCGCGGAGCTTGGTCATAAGCTCCATAACATCATAAGCATAATCCAGCAGCTCGCGCTTGGAGTCGTCGCCGGCAACCGCCTTCTCGAGGTCGGCCATCTCGTAGCACAGGGCATAAGCCTCGGTGCCGGCGTGGACCTCCTCGCGGTGGCCGTCCGCAGTCCACACAATGGTCGCGTGATCGGCACGCGGATACTCGTTGACCTCGATATAGCACTTGTCAAAGCTGATGACCGAGCGCTTGGGCTGCTTGGAGTGAAGCGTAAGACTCACAACACCCAGCTGCTGCTCGGCATTACGGCAGACGATGCCGCCCGCAACGTCAACGCCGGTCTCACAGGTGTTGCCCAGCGAAACGACCTCAGCGGGCTGGCTTGCCATAAAGAGGCGCATAACGGACAGAGCATAGACGCCAATGTCGAGCATGGCACCGCCAGCAAGGCTGCGATTGTAGAAACGGTTGGTCAGATCGCCGTACTCCTTGTAGCTGCCAAAGTTGAGCTGAGCGAGGTTCATGCGGCCAAACTCAGCGGCATCCATGCGGCGGCGCAGCTCTTGATATAAGGGCATGTGGAGCACCGTTGTAGCGTCCATAAGGACCACGTTATGCTCGTCGGCAATGGCACGTGCCTCGTCGAGCTCGGCGGAGTTGAGGGTAATGGCCTTTTCGCAGAGCACGTGCTTGCCAGCTGCCAGGGCGGCGCGCAGGTAGGTGATATGCGTGTTATGCGGAGTGGTGATATAGATCGCGTCGATGTTAGGGTCGGCATAGAGGTCCTCGGCCGTTTCATAGACCTTCTCGATGCCATACTGCTCGGCAAAAGCTTGAGCCTTTGACAGCGTGCGGTTAGCGACGCCCGCAAGCTTGCGACCGGCAAGAGCGAGAGACTGGGCCATCTGGTTGGCGATAACGCCGCACCCGATCACAGCCCAACGAAGCTCGGGAGCCGTAAAGATATCATCGGGGAACGGCTTGCCCTGGACCGAAGCGAACGCTGCCTTTGCGGCTGCCGCGGAATCGAGTGGAGCCTGCTTGGAATCTGCCATATGTGCCTCCTGCATCGTGAAAAGTCTTTCATTTCTGACAGCTCTATATTCGCACAAATGCGCGTGTATGTGCGTGCTTCTGCGTGTATTACCGCTAAATGGTCAAATTTCAGGAGTTACGGCGCATATACACGTATACTCACGCAATCATACGCACGCAGCTACGCACAGATGCGCATCACCTGATCCCCTGGGGACGGAGGAAAACGGATCATCTTTTACGCGGAAAGCTGTGATGATCCGTTGGGGACGGAGGAAAACGGATCATTTGAGGCGTCGCGCCAGCCAGCAGTTGCCCTTTTAACCGTTGCCTAACCGAGTTCGCAACAACACACAAGCTGACCGACTGTCACGCCAGCCTTTCGTGCGCGCAACCACTCATTTAAGCCTGTCCCCAATGAGTATCCCCAATGAGTACCCAATGAGTAGGGATCAAAAAAGGCCCGGGTGCCGTGGCATCCAGGCCTTTGCTAGCAACTTAACTGTTGCGGGCAGCTTAGAACTTGTGGCCGCACTTCTTGCAGACGCGCAGCTTGTTCTTGCCGTCCTTCTCGTGACCGACGCGGGTAACCTTACCGCACTCGGGGCAAACGAGATTGACGTTGGAGGCGTCGATGGGAGCCTCCTGCGAAACGATACCGCCCTGCTGGTTGGCAGCGTTGGGCTTGACGGCCTTCTTGACGACCGAAACGCCCTCGACAACGACCTTGTTCTCGGCGGGGAGAGCACGCAGGACAACGCCCTGCTTGCCGCGATCCTTACCAGAGAGAACCTGGACCTTATCGCCCTTCTTGATATACATATATCTCCCCTAACTACAGGGTCTCGGGAGCGAGCGAGACGATCTTCATGTACTTCTTGTCACGAAGCTCGCGAGCGACGGGCCCGAAGATACGGGTGCCGACGGGCGAACCATCGTTGTTGATGACAACGCAGGCGTTCTCATCAAAGCGAATGTAGGAGCCATCCTTGCGGCGGATCTCCTTAACGGTGCGAACGACGACGCAACGGACAACGTCCTTCTTCTTGACGTTGGCGCCAGGGGTAGCCTCCTGGACAGCACCGATGAACACATCGCCGATGCCTGCATAACGACGCTTGGAACCGCCAAGCACCTTGATGCAGCGAATCTTGCGAGCGCCGGAGTTGTCGGCGACGTTCAGCATGGTTTGCATCTGAATCATGGTAGATGTTCCTCCGAACTAAGAACCGAAGAGAGGTGCGCAGCCTTTATACGGCCCGTGGTATGCAAGCCAGGCATACGCACATCTTCGGAAACGTACAAGTCGTAAGAGCGACTGCTTATTTAGCGCGCTCGACGACCTCGATGAGGCGCCAACGCTTCATCTTGGACATAGGACGGGTCTCCATAACGCGGACGGTGTCGCCCACGCCAGCCGTGCACTCCTCGTCGTGAGCGTGCAGCTTCTTGGAGCTGGTCATCATCTTGCCGTACTTGGGGTGACGCTTGCGCTCGGTGATGGTGACAACAATGGTCTTGGCACCGGAGACGGAGGTAACGACACCCGTACGGACCTTACGCGAGTTACGCGAATCAGTCATGTTCTCTCCTTAGGTCCTACTCGGCGACAGCGGACTTCTCCGCTGCGATCTCGCGGGCGCGCTGCTCCGTGAGGACGCGAGCGATGTCCTTCTTCACGGTGTTGACGCGAGCGGTGTTGTCCAGCTGGCTGGTGGCCATCTGGAAACGAAGGTTAAAGAGCTCGGCGCGCATTTCCTTCAGCTTCTCAACGAGCTGAGCGTCCGAGAGCTCACGAATCTCTGCGGGCTTCATTAGTTCTCCTCCTTGGCGGCGGCGGCGTCCTCAGCAGCCCACTTGGCCTCGAGAGCGGCCTCCTCAGCCATCTCCTTCTCGATGCGCTGCTCGGCATTCTTGGCAGCAACAATCTTGGTCTTGATGGGAAGCTTGTGCTGTGCAAGACGCAGAGCCTCGCGAGCGACCTCCTCGGGCACGCCCTTGACCTCGAACATGATGCGGCCGGGCTTGACGACGGCCACCCACTCCTCGGGGTTACCCTTACCAGAACCCATGCGAGTCTCGGCAGGCTTCTTGGTGATGGGCTTATCGGGGAAGATCGTGATGTAGACACGACCGCCACGCTTCATGTAGCGGGTCATGGCAATACGAGCGGCCTCGATCTGACGGTTGGTGATCCAATGGGCCTCGAGAGCCTGGATACCAAACTCGCCGAAATGCAGCTCGGTATTACCCTTGGCCTGGCCCTTCATGGAGCCACGCTGCACCTTGCGGTGAAGAATACGCTTAGGGGCAAGCACTACTGACCCCTCCTCTCGGAGTTACGACGACGAGGACGGGAAGAGCCCTCGAGTGCAGGGTTGGGAACAGGCTGGCCCGGGAGCTTCTCGCCCAGGTAGATCCAGACCTTCACGCCGCAAGCGCCCATGGTGGTGCTGGCGACAGCCGTGCCGTAGTCGATCTTGGCACGGAGGGTGTGCAGAGGCACGCGACCCTCACGGTACCACTCACGACGGCCCATCTCGGCACCGCCGAGACGACCGGAGCACTGGATACGGATGCCCTTAGCGCCAGCCTTGCGGGCGGACTGGACAGCCTTGCGCATAGCGCGACGGAAGGCAACGCGGCCCTCGAGCTGCTCGGCGATAGACTGAGCAACGAGGTTGGCGTCGAGCTCGGGGCGCTTGATCTCGACAACGTCGACGGAGAGCTGGCCCTTGGAGACGCCAGCGACCTTCTCGAGCTCGGTACGGAGGGTATCGATCTCGGCACCCTTCTTACCGATGACAACGCCGGGGCGAGCGGTGAGGATGATGACCTTCACCTTGTCGCCAGCGCGCTCGATCTCGACGCGGGAGACAGCTGCGCGGGAAAGACGCTTCTCGAGGTACTTGCGGATCTCGAGATCGTTACCGAGGGTCTTAGCGTAATCCTTCTCTGCGAACCAGCGGGAGCGCCAGTTCTCGGTGATGCCAAGACGGAAGCCGGTGGGGTAGACTTTCTGACCCATACAGCTTTACGCCTCCTTTCGAGGAGCAACGACGACGGTGATGTGGGAAGTACGCTTCAGAATGCGAGAAGCGGAACCCTTGGCGCGGGGACGGATGCGCTTAAGCGTCGGACCCTCGTCAACATAGGCAGCGGCGACAACCAGGTTGTCGGCACGCAGACCGTTGTTGTTCTCGGCGTTCGCAACGGCGGAACGGAGAACCTTCTCGACATCCACGGCGACGGCGCGGTCGCAGAAGTGGAGGATGTCGAAGGCCTGAGCGACAGGCTTGCGGCGGATCAGATCGACCACCAGGCGGGCCTTGCTGGGGGAAACACGCACGTACTTAGCGACGGCGCGAACCTCGGTGGCCTCAGTTTCAATAGACTTAGTTGCCATTTACGGTTAACCCCCTATTTGGCCTTGTGGCCACGGAACGTACGAGTCGGCGCGAACTCGCCGAGCTTGTGACCAACCATGGACTCGGTAACATACACGGGCACATGCTTGCGGCCGTCGTGGACGGCGATGGTGTGACCAACCATCTCGGGGAAGATGGTGGACGCGCGGGACCAGGTCTTCACGACGTCCTTCTTGCCAGCCTCGTTCATCGCGGTGATACGCGAGAGAAGGCGAGTCTCCACGAACGGGCCCTTTTTGAGACTTCTGCTCATAAGTGCTTTCTCCTAAAACTCGGTATCCGAAATTACTTCTTACGGCGACGAATGATGTGCTGGTTCGAGACCTTCTTCTTCTTGCGCGTACGAAGGCCCTTCGTCGGCTTACCCCAGGGGGTAACAGAGGGACGACCAGAGGTGTGGTTCTTGCCCTCGCCACCGCCGTGCGGGTGGTCGACAGGGTTCATGACGGTACCGCGGACGGTCGGGCGCACGTTCATGTGGCGCTTACGGCCGGCCTTGCCGATGACGATGTTGGAGTGATCGGCGTTGCCGACCTCACCGACGGTGGCGCGGCAGGTAACGAGGATGCGGCGCATCTCGGAGGAAGGCATACGGACGATAGCGTACTTGCCCTCCTTACCCATCAGCTGGCAGGAGTTACCGGCGGAACGGGCGATAGCAGCGCCCTTGCCCGGCTGGAACTCGACGGCGTGGATGAGCGTACCGACGGGGATGTCGGCGAGGGGCAGAGCGTTGCCCGGCTTGATGTCGGCGTCAGAACCGGACATGACGGTCTGACCGACCTCGAGGCCCTTGGGGGCCAGGATGTAGCGCTTCTCACCGTCAGCGTAGTGCAGCAGAGCGATGCGAGCGGAACGGTTCGGATCGTACTCGATCGTGGCAACCTTGGCGGGCACGCCGTCCTTGTTGCGCTTGAAGTCGATCACGCGGTAACGACGCTTCACGCCGCCGCCCTGGTGGCGGGTGGTGATGCGGCCGTTGTTGTTACGACCGGCCTTCTTGGGCAGGGGCTCGAGAAGAGACTTCTCGGGCTTGGTGCAGGTGATCTCGGAGAAGTCGGAGATCGTCTGCCAACGCCTACCAGCGGAGGTCGGCTTAAGGTGCTTTACAGCCATTACAATCCCTTTCAATAGGAATCCGTTAGCCATCGCAGACAGGGATTCGAGGTTCTGCCTCGGGTGCGATGACACCGGACGTATACACGGCTCCGGGCGTGTCCATTTTATACGCCCAAAACCTTGAGCTCTCGCCTCCCCTATTTGGGAGGCATGAGCTCACTCAACAGCAGCGAGTCTTAGGCCTGGTTGCCAAAGACCTCGATGGTGTCGCCCTCGGCCAGCGTGACGATGGCCTTCTTCCAAGAACGGGTCTTGCCGGCGACATAGCGCACGCGCTTGGTCTTGGGCTTGACCGTCAGGGTGTTCACGCGAACGACCTTGACGCCGAAGATCTCCTCGACAGCGTCCTTGATCTGATACTTGTTAGCATCCTTGGCGACCTCGAACGTGTACTTGTTCTGCTCCATGCCGGAGAAGGAACGCTCGGACACGATCGGACGGATGATGATCTCGTGGGCGGTCATTTAAGCAAGCACCTCCCCGAAGTGAGCGGCGATGTCGGCGGGCATCAGCACGGCGTTGTTGTTGACGAGATCGTAGGTGTTGGCCTCGTCGGCAGTGATGATGAACGTCTTGGGAATGTTGCGGAACGACAGATAGGCGTTGACGTCCTCATCGCGAACGATGATGGTCAGACGCTTGCCCTCAAGGCCGAGAGCCTTGAGCATGGCAACGGCAGCCTTGGTGGAAGGCTTCTCGAAGCCGTAGTCGTCGACGAGCACAAGCTCGCCATCGGCCAGCTTGGCGGACAGCGCAGAGCGCATAGCCAGCTTGACCTCCTTGTTGTTCATACGCTTAGCGTAGGAACGGGGCTTGGGGGCGAAGACAACGCCACCGTGACGCCACTGGGCAGCACGGATGGAACCCTGGCGGGCACGGCCGGTGCCCTTCTGACGCCAAGGCTTCTTGCCGCCACCGGAAACCTCAGAGCGGCCCTTAGCGGACTGGGTGCCCTGACGCCAAGAGGCCATCTGGCACTTGACGATGTGGTGCATAACGTGGATGTTCGGCTCGATGCCGTACACCTCAGCGGCGAGCTCGGCCTCGGCGACCTTCTTGCCCTCGCTGTTCTTTACTTCAAACTTTGCCATTTAAGTGTTCTCCTTGGTATGACGCTGGGCTAAATGGGCTGGGCCCTTAGGCCATACGGATGGCGACGAGACCATTCTTGGCACCCGGGACAGCGCCCTTGACCAAGATGAGGTTCTGCTCGGCATCGATGCGGACAACGGAAAGGTTCTTGACGGTAACGCGCTCGTTACCCATGTGACCGGCCATCTTGACGCCCTTGAGGACGCGCGCAGGATAGGCGCACTGACCGATAGAACCGGGGTGACGCTGGAAGTGAGAACCATGCGTCATAGGACCGCGGCGCTGACCCCAGCGCTTGATGCGACCCTGGAAGCCCTTACCCTTGGAGGTACCGATGACGTCGACCTTCTCGACATCAGCGAAATCAGCGACGGTGACGACCTCGCCGACCTTGTGCTCCTCGCCGTTCTCGACGCGGACCTCACGAAGGAAACGGACAGGCTCGACGCCAGCCTTAGCGAAGTGACCAGCCATGGGCTTGTTCACGTTCTTGGCCTTGATGTCGCCGAAACCGATCTGGACGGCGTCATAGCCGTCGGTTGCCTGAGTTTTAACCTGCGAGACAGCGCAGGGGCCAGCCTGGATGACCGTGACGGGAACGACGTTGTCGTCCTCGTCCCAAACCTGGGTCATGCCAATCTTGCGGCCGAGAATCATGCTGATCAAGATATGATCCCAACTCTCGCGTGGTCTTGGGACAATGCGTACACCACCGAGCGTACGCCCCTAGAGGACCACTACTTACACGACGTGCTCCCCAGTCTTGTATTGCGCCCAGACTACCTGACAACCCTATTAAGCAGGCATTTTGTCCAGCCAGAATACTCCCCTGGTTTCACACAGCTGTTTAGTATACACGGCTGCGGGCGTATCCATCGAGATTCATATTTCACTCACATTGTTTACGCAGGTAAAGTGCGTGGAGTCGCCTGGGCTTGGCAGAGGGGCGGCGAAATATATTAAGTTTGCTGCTCTACAGTCCTGCGCAAGACGGAAAGCACATTAAGTGCTTTCCTTTGCGTGCGGAACTCGCGACAAACTTAATATATTTCGCCGCCCCTCTGCCAAGCTCGGGAGACGACACGTTGATGTCTGCTTAACTCTGCTCGCTCAGCTAATTACTTTGTTGGGGGTCCACTATTTGCTGGAGGGTGAACTTACATTGATGAGGTTCGCCTTCTGCTTGTGGCTTTTGCTCATCGAAATCGAAGATCATGATGGCGCAGTTGGGGAGTTTTGCTGGGAGCTCGAAGCCCTCTGGGGCTGCAGCCTTGATGAATTGGCGGCTGGCGCTGCCGTGGCTTACTGCTAGAAGGGTTTCGATGCCCTCGGCGCCCATGAGATTGGTGAGGGTGTCTACCATGCGCTCTTGCAGCGCGCGGCTTCCTTCTCCTCCGAAGGGGACCAGGTCCTCGCCCGGATCCCATACGTCGGTAGGCAATGCGTCGTGGGGACCTTCCTCAAAGGTTCCGTAGCAGCGCTCGATGATGCCTTCGCAGGGCTCGACTGCTGCATCCGGACCGAGGAGTTCGCATGCGACGAGACTTGCCGTGTCCATGGCTCGGCCTAAGGGTGATGAGACTACTTTGTCGGGGACGACGCCATGGACCTTGAGCCATGCGGCGGCTGTCTGTGCCTGTTGACGACCCAAATTGGTGAGCGGTGAATCGCAGCGTCCCTGGACGAGCTTTTTGACGTTGAATTCCGTCTGGCCGTGGCGGAGCAGATACAGCTTCTTCATAGTCTCCCCTTCTGTATAACTTGCTTTGCCGGCACAGCCCTACTCGTGGGTATGCCCTACGTAGTCTTCGTCGATCGTAATCTTGGCAATCGACTTGGGATATTCCGATTCGACCCGTTGTGCCAGCGTGTGCTTCAAGTCTTCGGCACTCATCTGCAGATCCGAGGGACGCACGCAGTCAAAGATCACGTTGGTGTGCGTGGGACCCGGCACACAGCGCAGATCGTGAATCGAAAGGCGGCTATCGATCTGTTGGGCCATGGCGTTAATGCGTAAACGCATGCTCGCCACCTTTGGATCGTCGGTCACGATGGGGTCGTAATGGAGCGTGACAATCATGCCGTCTTCGTTCCTAAACGCCTGCTCGATGTTATCGAGCGTGTCGTGACTTTCCAGCGGGCTGGCCTCGGCTGCCATCTCGGCGTGAGCGCTTGCGAATTTCCTGCCCGGGCCGTAGTCATGAACCATCAGATCGTGAACGCCCAAAACGCCGGGATAGCTCATGATCTTGTCTCGAATGTGCTTGACCAGCTTAGGATCGGGCGACTGACCCAAAAGAGGGCTCACCGTATCCTGGATGAGTTCAAAACCGCTCCAGCCAATATAGGCGCCAACGGCAAGGCCGACCCATGCGTCAAGATTGATGTGCGTCACCTGCGAAACAATTGCGCACGCCAGCACAGCGCCCGTGGCCAGGACATCGTTCTTGGAATCCTGGGCAGTCGCATGCAGTGTCTCGGACTCGATACGGTCGCCGAGCTTTTGGTTGAGGGCCGCCATCCACAGCTTAACGACCATCGAGAGCACGAGAACTGCCACCAGGGCAAGCGAGAACTCGACAGGTTCGGGGTGAATGACGCGCTCGACCGAGGACTTCACCAGCTCAACGCCAATCAGCAGCACGAGGGCCGCCACGACCAGACCCGAGAGATACTCGTAGCGACCGTGGCCGTAAGGATGCTCGGGGTCGGCCGGCTTGCTCGCCAGCTTAAAGCCCAGCACGCTCACGATATTCGAGCTGGCATCGGACAGGTTGTTCATGGCATCCGCCACGATCGAAACCGATCCCGAAATCACACCGATGGCGCCCTTCGCAGCACAAAGCGCAACATTGGCGACAATACACACCATGCCCGCTAACGTGCCCACACGCGCACGATCGCCCTGCGCGCGCTTAACTATCCACTCGACCATCTGCATCCGCCCCCACGGTACTACCTATATATCTATTGCTCAAACGGATTGTAGTGTAGCCACTTTGTCCTCAAGATACAAAAAGGCCGCAGCCCACACGGGCCACGGCCTTGGAATGTGACAAAGGAATCGTCCTTTTGTCGCACAGGTTTATGCGCTTACTTCAGCAGCGCTCGCCACCGTTTCGGGCGAATCGGCTCCGTTCCCCGTCGCCTGTCCCTTCGCCGGCACCACGCCAAAGCAGTAGCTCAGCGCCGCAGACACCGCAAATGCCGTGCCACCGGCAACACAGCACCACAGTAGGTTCGAAATGCCGCCCGTGGCAAAGCCAATGACCATGAGGACATTCGTCATGCCGATGGTATAGGCCGTAACGTGGCCCACGGCCGCAACAAGGCCTCCGACGGCGCCGCCAATGGCCATGCACGTCAGGCACCTGCCATATTTAAAGCCGCAACCGTACAGCGCCGGCTCGCTTACGCCGCCAAGAACACCCGAGATCGAATAACCCAGCATGAGCGCCTTCTCGTCCTTATCCGCAACGCGGAGCGACGCGCCAAAGGGCATGCCCCAAACGGCGAACGTTGCCATCGTCGCAGCGATCAGAATGCACGAATCCGTCCCCACACTCATAAACTGCGCATAGGCGAGCGATAGGACAACATTGCTGACACCCGCGATCTTAAGGAACTCCCAGCCCGCGGCAAGCCCCATGAGCGTGAGCAGCGACACGATGCCACCGGAATTGCCAAGCATAAACATAAGCTGGCCCAACAGCATGCCCAGATAGCTGCCCGCCGGCGCCGTGATACACAGCGAAACCGGAACCATGACAAGCATGGTCGCAAACGGAACAAACGAAAACGCCACGGCCTTAGGGATAACGCGCTGAAAGAAACACTCCACTTGCCAAAGCACGGGTACCGAGATGAGAACCGGAATAACAGTCGTCGTGTAATCGTTGACCGGCGCGGGAAGCAGGCCATACACGGAAGTCATCGATGTCCCCGTCGTCGATGCGGCATCGACGAGCTTAAGCAGATCGGGCGCAATCAATACGCCGCCCAGCATCATGCCCAGCTGCTCCGAGCAACCGAGCTGGCGGGCGGCCGCCCAACCAAGATAAATGGGCAAAAAGTAGTAACCGGCGTTATAGAGCCAACTGTAGAACAGGCGATAGATTTCGGAATCGGCAGACCATAGGCCCAGCATGCCTTCGCCCATAATGACGGCGACGGTGCGGAACAACGCCGCGCAGACAATAAACGGCAACGCCGACATCATGCTTTTGGACAGATAGTCCACCACGGCCATGGCGTTTGATGAGACCATCGTTGTAAACGAGGTGTTAGAAACTTGTGACACAGGAACCCTTTCCCAATGTGACATGCGGACTGTCCCTTTGTCACATCGTGCGATACTGACCGATTGCGCGGTACTTTTCGTAGCGGAGGTTTGTGAGGGTCGCGTCGTCGAGCCGCCCAAGCGTATCGAAGGCATCAAATGCCGAGGACATGACGGCGCCGGCGATCTCCTCATGCGACAGACCCCTATCGTCAACAATGCCGTCGATGATGCCGAGCGCCAACAGATCGGGAGCCGTGAGCTTAAGCGCCTCGGCGGCCTCATTCGCGCGCTCGGTATCCTTCCACAGAATCGACGCACAGGCCTCGGGGCTCACGACCGAATAGGCCGAGCTCGAGAGCATCAGGATGCGGTCGGCCACGGACAGCGCCAGCGCGCCGCCAGAGCCGCCCTCGCCTGTTACCACCGAGACAATCGGCGTCTTAAGGCCGCTCATCTCCATGAGATTCTGGGCAATCGCCTCGCCCTGGCCGCGCTCCTCGGCACCGATGCCGCAAAACGCGCCCGAAGTATCGACCAGGCACAGAACCGGTCGACCAAACTTTTCGGCCTGGCGCATCAGGCGACGCGCTTTGCGGTAGCCCTCGGGATGTGCCATACCAAAGTTGCGACGCATGCGCTCTTTGGTCGTGGTGCCGCGCTCGATGGCGATGACCGTTACGGGGCGTCCATCTTTCCAGCCAATGCCACCCACCACAGCGGCGTCGTCGCCAAAGTAGCGGTCGCCGTGCAGCTCCACAAATCCATCCAGGCCCAGCGAGATCATCTCGCCTGCCGTGGCGCGATCTGCCGAGCGGGTCTGCTTGACAATCTCGAGCGCGGTTTTTGGTGCGGCCGAGCGCTTGAACAAGTGTCCCAGCTTTTTGCCGCGGCGACCCGTATGCACGATCTCATGCGGTGCCCCCAGGCCGGGCGCGTGCCCTTCGTGCAGCGCCAGCAGCTCGCCTACCGTGAGCGCAATCTCGCCACGCGGAACAACGGCATCGCAAAAGCCGTGCTCCAGCAAAAACTCGGAGCGCTGGAATCCCTTGGGCAGGCGCTTGTGCATGTTCTGCTCGATCACGCGCGGGCCGGCAAATGCCGTCAGGGCATCGGGCTCGGCCAGGATAATATCGCCCTCCATGGCAAAGCTCGCGGTTACGCCTCCGGTCGTGGGGTCAGTGAGCACCGTGATATACAGGCCGCCCGCCTCGCTATGGCGCCTAACCGCCGCAGAGATTTTGGCCATCTGAATAAGCGACGTCACGCCCTCCTGCATGCGGGCGCCACCCGATACGGTAAAGCCAACGACCGGCAGTCCCAGCTCGGTCGCACGCTCAAATGTGCGGCAGATCTTCTCGCCCACCACGGAGCCCATCGAGCCCATCATAAAGATGGCATCCATAAAGAAGAGCGCGGTATCGCAACCGCAGATTTTGCCCCTGCCGCACACAACGGCATCGCGCTCGCCCGAACGCTCGCTCACGCTCTTGAGCTTGTCGGCATAGCCGGGAAACAAGAGGAAATCCTCCGACGCCAGATTAGCATCCCATTCCTCAAACGCGCCCTCGTCGACCGTCATGCGCATGCGCGCGCGACCGCTCACGCGAAAGTGTTTGCCGCAACGAGGGCAGACCTCGAGGTTGTCGTGCAGGCGTGCCTCATCGATTACGCGGCGGCACTCCGGGCACTTGATAAACACGTGGCGCGCGGGAAACTCGGCGCACGACTCGGTCATCGGCCCCTCGAGGACGTTGACCGTCTTCGCTTTTCTATTCATCAGCATAGAGATGCCCCATCAGATCGGTGTGATACATGCCCGACAAGAACTCGTCGTTTGCCAGCACGTCGAGCTGAAGCTCGCTGTTTTCGCTCACGCCCTCAATCACGAGCTCGCCCAGGGCCGAGCGCATCTTGCGAATGGCGCCGTCGCGCGTGGGCGCACACACGATGAGCTTGCCGAGCATGGAATCGTAGTACGGCGGGACTTTCGCGCCGGTAAACATGGCGGAATCCCAGCGCACGCGCGGACCACCCGGCACACGCAACGCGGTGATCGTTCCGCATGACGGCAGAAAGTCCGGCGTTTCGGCATTGATGCGGCACTCCATGGCGTGGTTGCGGACTGGCATGTCCTCCTGCTCAAAGGGCAGAGGCTGGCCGGCTGCCACGCGCAGCTGCCACTTGACCAAGTCGGTATCGGTCACAAACTCCGTAACCGGATGCTCCACCTGCAAGCGCGTGTTCATTTCCATAAAGTAGAAATTGCCGTCGTCCGAATACAGGAACTCGATAGTACCGGCTCCTTCGTAGCCGACGGCACGAGCCAGGTCGCGCGCGGCTTTGTGCATGCGAGCACGAATGTCATCGTGTCCGTCGAGGCACGGCGCGGGGCTCTCCTCGATCAGCTTTTGGTTGCGGCGCTGCACCGAGCACTCGCGCTCGCCGAGCGAAAACACATGGCCCTGCTTATCGGCCATAATCTGCACCTCAACATGGTGCGCCGGCGCGACGAACTTCTCCATGTAGCACTCGCCGTCGCCAAAAACGGCCTCGCCCTCGGCACGCGCCTCGATAAACGCCTTTGCCGCATCTTCCACGCGCTCGACCTTGCGAATGCCGCGGCCGCCACCGCCGGCACGCGCCTTAATAAGCACGGGGCAGCCAATGCGCTCGGCCTCGGCCGTCGCCTCCTCGGGACTTTTGAGCAGATCGCAACCCGGCACGATGGGCACGCCCGCCGCGGCAGCCGTTCGACGTGCGGCGTCCTTGTCGCCCATTCTGTCGATCACCTTGGCCGAAGGACCGACAAACGTCAGGCCATACTTGTCGCAGTCGCGCACGAAGCTCGCCTTCTCGGAAAAGAAGCCATAGCCGGGATGGATCGCCTTTGCTCCCGACTTCACGGCACAGGTGAGCACAGCATCGTCGTTGAGGTAGCTCTCGGCAAGACGCGGGCCGCCGATGCAATACGCCTCGTCGGCAAGCTGCACGTGCAGCGCGTCCGCATCGGCCGTGGAATAAACGGCGACGGTCTTGATGCCCATATCGCGGCACGCGCGGATAACACGGACCGCGACTTCTCCGCGGTTGGCGATGAGCACTTTGTCGAACATGAAGCCTTCCTTAACTTTCGTGCATGAGTGCAAAAGACATATCGGCGCGGCAGCAAACCTCACCGTTGACGCTCGCAGTACCCGTCGCAAAGCGGAACGGCCCGCGCGCACGCGTGATGGTGCACACCAGATCAACCGTGTCGCCCGGGCGCACCGGACGCTTAAAGCGCACCTTGTCCAGACTCGTGTAGAACGGCGTCGCGCCGCGCGCCTCCTCGTCGCCCATCAGCAGCACGCAACAGTTTTGGGCGAGCATCTCGCACTGAATCACGCCGGGGACCACCGGGTTTCCCGGAAAATGCCCCTGCAAAAAGTACTCGTCGCCCGTGATCGTGATCTTGCCGTGGGCCTCGTCGCCCACCAGCTCGGCCTCGTCGAGCAAAAGCATCGGCTCGCGATGCGGCAACAGCTTCTTGAGCTCTTCTTTGTTCATGGACATCACCTATCCGATCCTCATGAGGCAGCTGCCAAACTCCACGAGGTCGCCGTCGGCCACGCAGATCTCGAGCACCTCGCCGTCTGCCTCGGCCGTCACCTCGTTGAGAACCTTCATGGCCTCGATGATGCAGAGGGTCTCGCCGGCCTTGACCTTAGAGCCCACGTGCACAAACGGCTCGTCGCCCGGCGCCGGGGCAGCATAGAAAACGCCGACCATGGGAGCGGTCACCTCGGTGCCCTTGGGCTCCGGTGCGGCGGCAGGTGTCTGCGCGGCGGGCTCCGGTGCGGCAGGCGCGA